>JBJTFB010000059.1:0-18970 GCA_046093205.1 Acidimicrobiales bacterium | reverse complement strand
GTGAGACCCTCGAGCGAGTCGGGGCGCTCGAGCAGCGCGCGCACGGCGGGACGCGACTCGTTCGTGGGGTCGAGCACCACGGTGGTCGGGTTCGCCTGCGTCATGTTGCTCATCTTGTCACGACCCCACGGCCCGGGTGACGGGTTCGCTGCCCACCGCGCCGTTCGCCCAGCCGGCCACCATGCTCGAGAACAGTCCCGCCCCGCCGCCGGCATAGGTGATGAGGAGACCGCCCGGGCGGAACTTCGGCAGCATCGCCTCCCCGAGATGCGCCGGCACTCCCTCGGCCATGCCGCCGGCACCGCGCAGCAGTTCCGAACCGTGCCGGGTGGTGAGCCCGGTGATCTCCTCGAGCACGCGGTCGCGGCTCCATCCTGCGTCACGGAAGATGCGGCCGTGGTCGGGGCTGATGATGAGGATGGCATCGAACCCGATGACCAACTTGGGGTGCTGCAGCGGGATCAGTGATGCCGCGAGCGAGCGGCACAGTTCGTCGGGCGTGCGTGCGAGCTGGTCGACCATCCCGCGCGGACCCTCGCCGGCGAACACCGTGACGGCGTCGGTGCCGGGAGGAAGACCCCGCCACTGCGCGAGCGGCGTGAACGGTGAGTTCACCTCGTCCTCGGCGAAACAGAACGACACCTTGCCGGGGTTGCCGTGCGTGGCGCGGTCAACCTCGCCGGGCCGGCCGCCACCCACGTTGCGCACGGTGAGCTGCACCGCGCGCCCGATGGTGCTGTTCGCACGGTTGCCCTGGCCGAGCACGTTGATGCCGCTGTTCATGCCGATCGCCCGCGTGCCGGGACCGTTGCACACGATCACCGGGCCGACGGGCATGGTGGTGGCGAGCACACCGTGCATGTTGAACGTGTCGTTGCACACCGCCTCGAGAGCGGCAATCACCCACGGCAGGTACTCGGGCAGGCAACCGGCCATCACCGCGTTGATGGCAATCTTCTCCACAGTGAGCTCCACGAGGTCGGGCGGGCACAGGGCCACGATCTCGTCGGGTGACCGGGTGGTGCCCGAGAGCATCCGCAGCACCCGCTCACGCGTGGGCGGCACCACAGGGAGTCCGTCGGTCCATCCGCGGGCGAACATCGCCTCGAACTCGTCCTCGGCGGCAGAGAACTCGACGTGACGCGCAGACAACATGTCGCCCGAGAACCGTGCGCGCAGAGTGTCGACGAGGTCGGGGTCGACGCTCATCGAGCCGCACCCCGGCCGTGTCTCGGGCAGGTCGTCACCGAGATCGGCGATGTCGGTGATCCTGCGCCAGTCCGGCCGGGACCAACCGATGGTGCGCTCGGTCTCCCGGCCGTCCCGCACCACCATCAGCGTGGGGACGGTCTCGATGTCGTTGTGCCACGACACAGAGAGGTCGGCATCGTGCAGTGCGCTGACACCACCGACGAACGACGGGTCATCCTGCACCCACACGGTGAGAGCGGTGCCGGCCGCCGCGATGCGCGCAACGAGCGGCTCCACCAGCCTGCACGTGGCACATTCCTGCTTGAGCACCAGCACGAGCCCGTCGGGGAGAGGTGCAGCGGTGCGGGCGGCGGTCGTCATGCCCGAACGGTAGTACCGAACATGCGACTAGCCTGCGGCGCGGAGGCGTACGAGCACCTGGTGGGCTCCGCTGTCTTCAACACAGTCGGGACGGGCGAACCCCGTCCGGCGGGTTCGATTCCCGTCCGTCTCCGCCATCACCCCTGCGCGCGTACCAGCGGCCCGGGCAGCCGCAGGTCGCCCGATCTCCTGGTCCATCCGCGCCGGTCGAGGCACGCGGCCAGCGGCACCGCGTGCTTGCGCGTGATGCCCAGCTCCGCTCGCAGCTGCGACACGGTGAAGCCCTCAGGGTTCGTGTGCCACAGCGAGGCGAGGACACCGGCGAGACCGTCGAGCACGTCGCGGTGGAACGCCGTGCCGTCGTGCTCGAGCAGGATGCCGCGCTGCACCAGCCTGCGCACTGCGTCGCGCTCGGTTCTCGGTGCGGGTGTGAGACCGTCCTCCCGCACCGCACGTGCGACGGGGTGGCTCTCCATCTCATCGGCGGCGGACGCAGCCGCCACCGTTCCATGGTGCTCGGCCGCCCCGAGCCGTTCCACCGCAAGCAACCGTTCGTGCGGTGCGAGCACCGTGGCGTCGAGCGAACCTTCTGCCATCCGCCCGCGCAACGTCGCAATGGTGTCATCCACCACACGGGGCACGGCGAACGCATCGCCCACCACCGGGTCGAGTGCACGGCCGGTCAGGCGACGTGCCGTGTCGATCTCCACCCACCCGCGCCGGGACAGCTGTGACTCCACTGTTCCGTCGGGAGCTGCGCGCGAGATGCGCTCCTGCGGGTCAACATCGAGCACCGTGCCGCCCCCGACCGTCGTTGCCGACCCGGGGTCACGCAGCAGGAAGCGGTCACCGGGCGACAACGGCAGCGGCACGACGAAACGGATTCGGATCCTCCCGCTCTCGCCGGCAGGGATCCTTGCGTTTGCTTCCTGGCCGATCAGCCGCACCGATGCGCTCTGCTCACTTGTTCCGATGTGGAGTGCGTAGCCGTTGCGCCGCGACAGTGTGCGTGCCGAGTCGAGAACCCTCACGTCCGCATCGATGACGGTCGTCGACCACCATTGCCCTCCGCGCACCAGCACGTCACCACGGCGCAACGCGTCCGCACCACGGCCGCTCAGGTTGAGTGCACAGCGCGTTCCGGGAACTCCCGCATCGACCCCTGCTCCATGGGTCTGCACGTCGCGCACGCGCACCTCCTCCCCGGTGCGGTGCACCGTGAGAACGTCACCCCTCCGCACGTCGGCACCCTCGAGGGTGCCGGTGACCACGGTTCCTGCGCCTGCCACGGTGAACACGCGGTCACAGAAGAGTCGCGGTCGACCGAGCGGGTCGCGGTGCGGCACCGCGTCGCGCGCCACCGACGCGAGGGCCTCCACCAGTCCCTTGATTCCCTCACCCGTGCGCGCGGACGTGCGGACAGGTGATGTCCACCTGACGGGAGACGAGGAGAGCCGCGCCGACACCTGACGGGTGCGTTCATCGACGGACGGTGCATCAACCCTGTCGCACCTCGACAGCACGACGACGCCCGTGGTGACACCCAGCACCTCGAGGATGCCGAGATGCTCCTCCGTCTGGGGCATCCAGCCCTCGCCGGCGTCCACCACGAGCAGGGCGGCACCGACACCGCTGACCCCCGCGACCATCGTGTGCACGAAGTCCGAGTGCCCCGGCACGTCGACGAAGCTGAGAACGGTGCCGTCATCCGTGACACGGTGGGCGAAGCCGAGATCGATCGTCATGCCGCGACGCTTCTCCTCGGGCAGACGGTCGGGGTCCGTGCCGCACAGTGCGTGCACGAGCGCCGACTTCCCGTGGTCCACGTGACCCGCGGTGGCGATGACCGTCATGGGAGCGCGCGGATTGCGTCGACGACCACCCCGTCGTCGGCAGGGGTGAACGAACGCACGTCGAGGAGCGTGTGCCCGTCGACGACACGCGCCACCACGGGGAGGCGGTGCGAGCGCAGCGCCGACGACACATCGCCCCCGATCGCGACCGCACGCGATGCCAGCTGTGTGCCGGGTGCGGAACCCGCGCCCACGAGGGCGACGGACTCGACGACATCCCCCCGGTCCGATGCCGCGACGATCGCGGATGCACGTTGCCCGAGCGAGTCCACATCGGCCGCGAGCATCGACCAGAAGGGGATGTCGTCGCACGCCGTGCGGGCGGCGAACGACATCAGCGCGGCCTGCAGCATCGCAACCGTGTGCGAGCCGGGACGCAAGGCACGTATGAGAGGGTGCGCGGCACAGGTGGCGACGAGATCGGCCCGGCCCGCGATGATGCCGCACTGCGGGCCGCCGAGCAGTTTGTCCCCGCTGAAGGTCACGAGGTCGGCGCCCGCCTCGAGCGTCTGGCGTGCCGCGGGCTCACGGACGAGGAAGGCCGGTACGTCGCCCGTGCGTCCGTGCAGCCACGGGCATGCGTTGTCGAGCAGTCCGGAACCGATGTCGGAGACGACCGGCACGCCGAGTCCGCGCAGTTCCGATACGTCGGCGGACTCGGTGAAGCCCTCCACCGAGAAGTTCGACGGGTGGATCCTCATCACGAGCGCGACATCGTGGGCTGTCGACGCCACCGCTGCGGCGTAGTCCGATGCGCGCGTGCGGTTGGTGGTGCCGACATCGACGAGCCGTGCACCCGACTGCTCCATCACCTCGGGGATGCGGAAACCGCCGCCGATCTCCACGCTCTCGCCGCGCGAGACGGCGACACCGCGGCCGCGCGCGAGGGCGCCGAGCACCAGCATCACTGCGGCGGCGTTGTTGTTCACCACCACCGCGGCCTCGGCGCCGGTGAGCACCCGGACGAGGGCGGACACCGCATCGTGCCGCGAACCGCGCGAACCATCCGTCAGGTCGAACTCCACGTTCGACGCACGCCCGGAGGACGACCATGGCAGCGGCGCGCGGCCGAGGTTCGTGTGCAGCAGCACCCCCGTTGCGTTCACGACGTCGCCCACCAGCGACGATGCGAACCCGCGTGCGATGCGATCCGCCTCGGCGGCATGGTCGGTTCCTCCGTTCGCGACGGCGGCGCGGGCGCAGTCGACGAGGACGGCGTGCGGGAGCGCGACGGAGCGGGCGAGAGCGCGGGCAAGCGCATCGACAGAGGGGGGACGGCCGGTGTCCGCACCCGCTTCGTCGCTCCGCACGGTGCCCATCGCGCCGAAACTAGTACCGTGCGCGCATGAACGGCGAGGGGCAGCGCACCGACACCATCCGGCTCACGGAATGGACGTCGTGCGGAGGTTGCGCGGCGAAGTGGGGCGCCAGCCTGCTCACCGAACTCGTGGGCGATCTTCCCGCCGGCATCGACCGGTCGCTGCTGGTCGGACTTGCACCCTTCGACGATGCCGCGGTGTACAGACTGCGCGATGACCTCGCCCTCGTGAGCACCACCGACTTCTTCCCGCCACTCGTCGACGACCCGCACGACTTCGGTGCGATCGCCGCGGCGAACGCCTGCAGCGACATCTTCGCGATGGGGGCCGACGTGGTCCTTGCGGTCAACATCGCGGCGTTCCCCGAGCACATGCCGCGTGAGGCGATCACCGCGATACTCGCCGCGGCATCAGAGACGGTGCGCGAGGCCGGCGGCACGGTGGCGGGCGGCCACACGATCCGAAACCCCGAGCCCGTGTTCGGGCTCGCGGTGCAGGGCACCGTCCATCCCGACCGCATTCTCCGCAAGGCGGGGGCACGTGCCGGGGACGTCGCCGTGCTGTCGAAGCCCCTCGGCACCGGGCTCGTGACGGCGGCCGGCACCGTGGAGGAGAAGCGCGCCGCGATCGACGGCATGCGCACGGTGAACCGTGCCGCGTCGGAGGCCCTGAGACGTGCCGGTGGCGCGGTGCACGCGGTCACCGACGTGACCGGGTACGGACTCGCGGGTCACGGTTGGGAGATGGCGGAGAGGTCCTCGGTGGTGCTCGCCATCGACGCACGTTTTCTGCCGCTGTACCCGGGTGCACGGCGGATCGCGGAGGAGGGCACGCGGACAGGTGGCGACCCGCGCAACCGCGACTACGTCGGCGGGCGGTTCCATGCAACGGCCGACCCTGCATCAATCGCACTGTGCATGGACCCGCAGACCTCCGGCGGGCTGCTCGCCGCCGTCGACCCGTCGGTGGTTGGACAACTCGAGGCGGATGGATTCGTCGTCGTCGGTCGGTTCACCGACGGCGCACCGTCGGTGAGATTGGACTGACATCACTCTCCCCGCAACCGGGGCCCGCAGGTACGAGTCCGCCCGTGGCCGTGCTTCGACTCTTCGCCTCGGCGCGCGAGGCCGCCGGCACCGCGAGAGCGGAGGTGGCCGGTGCAACCGTGGGCGACGTGATCGACGAGGCATGTGCGCGCTTCGGCCCGGCTTTCGTGGCCGTTCTGTCCACCAGCAAGGTGTGGCTGAACGGCGAGGAGGTGCCGCGCGAGCGCACCGTGGGGGACAATGATGAGGTTGCGGTTCTGCCGCCGGTGAGTGGAGGTTCGTGATGACCGAGGGGAACAGGTCGCTCGCCGAGATCCGTGCCGAACGCACATCGCTGCAGCGTGAAGAGGACATCGTGTCCTTCGTGCGCCGGGTCGCGCAGGGTCGCATGGACCTCGTCGCGGACGAGCAGCGTCGCCGTGCCGGTGGGTCCGATGCACCCGCGCGTCCTCTCGGGGAGCGACTGGCAGAGGTGTTCGGCCAGCAGCAGGGCGGCGGCAGCGCCCGCCCGCCCCGCGAGACCGAGGTGCCCACCGACCACGAGCTTCTCCTGCAGCTCGACGAGCTGTGCGACTCGCACGGTTTCGGCAGCATGGAGACCCTCGACGACCGGTCACTTGCCGCACTGTCGGATGCTCTCGGCATGTTCGAGAAGGAGTGCAGCCGACTCCGGCACGGCATGTTCGAGCGCATCGATGCACTCACCGCCGAGGTGGTGAGGCGCGTGCGCGAGGCCGGTGGTGCCGGCGCCGTCGTCGAGGACAGGTGAGCCGGCGGTCATGACACGCACGCCCGCCGACAGGCTGCACGAGGTGGGGGAGTTCATCCGTCAGCAGCGCGAGAACGCCCAGCAGAGCATCCGCGACCTAGCCCGGACAGCCGGTGTGTCGAACCCGTACCTGAGCCAGATCGAGCGCGGCATCCGCCGTCCCTCCGCCGAGATTCTCCAGCAGATCGCGCGGGCACTCGAGATCTCCGCCGAGAGTCTGTACGTGCGGGCGGGAATTCTCGACGGCACGCCGGAGAAGCCGACCTCCGTGCCCGAGTCGATCGCGAACGACGGACGGCTCACCCCGGAGCAGAAGCAGAGCCTGTTGTCCGTCTACAGGTCATTCGTTGTTGCGAACGATGCGGCGGCAGGGGCCGCCGGGGAGGGGAATCCCACGGTCGCTGGATAGGTTGAACCACCCATGCAGCGCGCAGCGATTCTCTCCATGCACACGTCGCCGCTGGCCCAGCCGGGCGTCGGAGACGGTGGCGGTATGAACGTGTACGTGCGCGAGCTGGTGTCCGCTCTGGCACACGCCGGAGTGGACTGCACCACCTACACCCGCGCCTGGAGCAACGACCTGCCCGCGGAGATACACGTGGAGCCGAACCACAGGGTCGTGCACATCCCCGCCGGCGACCCCGACATGCCGACGAACGACCTCGTCGATGTCGTCCCCGAGTTCACCGACCGCGTGGTCGAGCACATCCGTCGCTCGGGAGGTACCGACGTGGTGCACGCCAACTACTGGTTGTCAGGGATGGCGGGGCACTCCATCAAGCACGACCTCGACGTGCCGCTCGTGAACACCTTCCACACCTTCGCGCGCGTCAAGGCCGCGGGCGGTGACCCGGAGTCCGCGCTTCGGGAGCGTGCCGAGACCGAGATCATCGGGTGCAGCGATGCCATCTGTGTGTCGTGCACCGAGGAGGAGAGACAGTTCGTCTCCCTCTACGGGAACCCGCCCGGCAACATCGAGATCGTCTCACCCGGTGTGGAGCACGCGTTCTTCGCACCCGGCGACAGGCGCGGTGCCCGCACCGCCCTCGGTCTCGGGGACGGACCGGTGCTGCTCTTCGTCGGTCGCATCCAGCCGCTGAAGGGCGTGGATGTGGCGGTGCAGACTCTCGCCGAACTCGGTGACCCCCGCGCCATCCTGCTGGTCGTGGGCGGCGCATCGGGTGCGGAGGGTGATGCCGAGATGGCCCGTGTGAGGGGTCTCGTGGACACACTCGGTCTCGGTGGCCGCGTGCGGTTCGTCGACCCGCAGCCCCACCACATTCTGTCCACCTACTCTCGCGCCGCCGACCTCGTGCTCGTGCCGAGTCGCAGTGAGAGTTTCGGTCTCGTCGCGCTCGAGGCGGCCGCGTGCGGCACGCCGGTGGTGGCGAGTGCCGTCGGCGGGTTGATCACGATCATCGAGCACGGCCGCACAGGCTTCCTCGTGCCCGACCGCGACCCCTCGGGTTTCGCGGCCCACGCCGGCCGGATCCTCGGCGATGCCTCGTTCGCCGGCGCGATGTCGCGGGCGGCGGCCGAGAAGGCGCGTGGCTACACGTGGGCGTTCGCGGCGGCGAGGTTGAGGCGCGTGTACGCCGACCTCACTGCGCGTGACCGCGTCGTCTGCCGGTAGCCGGCATGAGCGAACTGTTCGGCAACCCCGAACTGGAGCTTCTCGACCGGCGTGTCAGCGAGTGGCTGGCCGGCTTGGCGGCCCGTGACGGCCAAATCGTCGCGATCGACCGCGGCACGGCCGACGAGCACCGCTGGTACGTGCGGATGCGCGGGGTGGAGAAGGAGTTCACCACCCTGTGGCTCATGCTCGGCCAGCGCACGTTCCGGTACGAGACTTACGTGATGCCCGCGCCGGAGGAGAACGCGGCCGAGCTGTACGAGAACCTCCTGCGCCGCAACGAGCGGCTCACCGGCGTGCACTTCTCGATCGGTGTGGAGGACGCGGTGTTCCTGCGCGGCGAGCTGCCGAACGGCTCGCTGGACGAGGCCGAGCTCGACCGCATCATCGGCACCCTGTGGTCCACCGTTGAGCAGGTGTTCCCGTCGATCATCCGCATCGGCTTCGCCAGTCGTTTCTCCGACTGAGCCAAACCCGACGGGCGCGTCTGCCGTGCACCGTTAGTCTCGGCGCATGGCCGCAACACCCCGCATCGTTCTCGTGGGTGGCGGCAACATGGGTTCCGCCCTGGTGGGTGGACTGGTTGCCGCAGGTACCGACCCTGCCACCGTGGTGGTGGTGGAACTGGATGGCGAAAAGCGAATTGACCTCGAGGCCCGTTTCGGGGTGCGCACGTCGGACTCCATCGTGGGAGGCGAGGGTGCCGTGATCGCCGTGAAGCCCGGCGATGCCCCTGCCGCAGCAGCAGCCGCCGCTGCTGCCGGGGCACAACGGGTGCTGAGCATCGCCGCCGGTGTCACTCTCGATGTGCTCCACGTGGCTGTGGGCGGGAGGTGCGCCGTCCTGCGAGCGATGCCGAACACCCCTGCCCTCGTCGGCGAGGGAGCGACAGCACTGTCTGCAGGGTCGGGTTGCACCGACGACGATGTGGCATGGGCGGAGGCGGTGCTGCGGGCCGTGGGGATCGTGGTGCGCGTGCCCGAGGACCAGATGGATGCGGTCACCGCGGTCGCGGGTTCGGGTCCGGGTTACCTCTTTCTTTTCGCGGAGGCATTGCTCGATGCCGCACTTGCGGAGGGCCTTCCCCGGGACACCGCGGAGTTGCTGGTGCGCCAGCTGTTCAAGGGATCGGGGGCACTGCTCGCCGGCTCGGACGAACAACCGTCGTTGCTGCGCGAGCGTGTGACGTCCCCGAACGGCACCACCTTCGCCGGGCTCTCGGTGTTCGAGGCAGACGGACTTCGTGCGACCGTTCACAAGGCTGTGCGCGCGGCAGCGGCACGCAGTGCCGAGATGGCCCGGGACGCGGCCGCGAAGCAGCACTGACCGTTCCGTGCCGACCGGGGCCCGCTGACGGGCCGCGGAAAAAATCACCGCGGAGTTTCCGCTCCGGCACCGCCATATGTAATCTGTGACGCAGGTCACCGGCGACGGGCAACTGTCGTCGGGAGTCGCGCCCGGGTCACCGGGAAGCGCCGAAGGGGCCGGTGCCGTCGGGGGGTTGGCACCGGCCCCTTTCGTGTGTTGCGGCCCACGTTCTGCGTGCGCACACCGCCTTATCGTGTCGGTGTGCACAACCACATTGCTCTACTCACCGACTACGGACTCGACGACGAGTTCGTCGGCGTGCTGAAGAGCGTGATCACCGACCTTGCACCGCACACGCGGATCACCGACATCACGCACGGTGTGCCACCGTTCGACATCAGGTGGGGATCCCTGGCACTCGCCCGCGCGATCCAGTACGTGCCCGCCGGTGTGATCGTCGCGGTCGTCGACCCCGGTGTCGGGTCTGACAGGCGCGCGGTTGCAATCGAGGTCGCCGGCGGCGAGGGAATCCTCATCGGGCCCGACAACGGTCTGCTGCCGTCGGCTGCGGCCATGGCCGGCGGTGCGGAGCGTGTGTTCGTCCTGTCGAACACGGATCTGCACCTCGAGGCCCCCGGCACGACGTTCGCCGGTCGCGACGTGTTCGCACCCGTTGCCGCGTTCCTGTGCAACGGCGGCGCACTCGAGGAGGTGGGGGAAGAGATCGACCCTGCGCAGTTGATGCCCGGTCTCGTGCCGCTGCCGCAGACATTCGACCATCCCGAGCGCGGCACGGGGATGCGGTGCGAGGTGACGTGGGTCGACAGGTACGGGAACTGCCAGCTGAACGTCGGCCCGGAGGACATCGCGCCGCTCGGTCCGGTGCTGCGCGTGGTGGTCGGCGAGGAAGTGCGCAGTGCGCGTCTCGAGAACCATTTCGCCGCTCTCGCCGACGGTGCGATCGGTGCCGTCGTGGATTCGTACGGCATGGTTGCTCTCGCAGTGAACCGGGGCTCCGCCGCCGGGTCGCTCGGACTCTCCGCGGGTGACGAGGTGGTGCTCCACTGCGGTGACGACACCACCACGAGCCCCGTCACCCTCCGCGCCGGCTCTCGTTAGAGTGTTTCCGTGCGCCCCGCGACGACCCTCACGATCGCCCTTCTGCTCGGCGCGATACTCACCGCAGGGATCCTGAGCCTCCTGAGGCTCTGAACCATGAACCTGGCCGCGATCCTCGACCCGCACCCTGACGGGCAGGTGGCGCTCGTGAGCCACGGCCGTGAGACCACCTACGGCGAGCTCCGCGCGGCCACCGCCGCGCTGCGCGCCGAGTTCGTGGCGCTCGGCGTCGGCCGCGGTCACGTGGTGGCCCTCCTGTGCAGCAACACCCCCTACTTCGTGGTGTCGTACCTCGCCGCCGTCGGTGTCGGTGCGGTGGCGGCGCCGCTGAACCCCACGAGCCCCGCCCCGGAGATCGAGCGCGAGATCGCCGTGCTGAAGCCCGCGGTGGTGGTGGTGGAGCCCTCCGCGATGGTGGCCTGGCAGCAGACCGCCGCCACGGCGCGCTCCTCGGTTCGCGCCGTGATGGCCACGGAGGGACATGGCGTCGACGGTGCGCACACCATCGACGAGGTGATGTCATCGGGTGGTTCCACCCCGGTTGTCGATGTCGACCCCGCCACGCCGGCGGCGTACCTGTTCACGAGCGGCACGGCCGGCGCGCCCAAGGTTGCGGTTCTCTCGCACGGCAACCTCATGGCGAATATCGGGCAGTCGCTCGAGTCCGAGCACATCTCCGTGGACGACGTGATCCTCGGCGTGCTCCCCGCGTACCACATCTTCGGCCTCAACGTGATGCTGTGCGCAACTCTCGCCGGCGGCGCGCGCGTGGTGCTCGTGCAGCGTTTCGACCCGGTGAGCGCGCTCGAGACGATCGAGACTCGGGGCATCACCGTGGTGATGGGCGCGCCGTCCATGTGGATGGCGTTCAGCCAGATCATGGACGACCATCCCCATGCGTTCCGCACCGTGCGTCTCGCGCTGTCCGGCGCGGCGAAACTTCCGGAGAAGACCGCCCATCTCCTGGTGGAGAAGTACGGACTGCAGGTGGCAGAGGGGTACGGGCTCACCGAGGCGTCACCCGCGGTCACGAACGCAATCGACATGCCGTTCACGCCTGGTTCCATCGGCCGGCCGCTGAAGGGTGTCGAGGTGCGCGTCGTTGACGAGAACGGCGACGACTCACTGGTGGGCGACCCGGGCGAGATCTGGGTGCGCGGCCCGAACGTGTTCGTCGGATATCTCGACGACCCCGAGGCGACCGCCCGGGTGCTCACCACCGACGGTTGGCTGCGCACCGGCGACATCGCCGTGGTCGACGAGCACGGCAACCTGTTCATGGTCGACCGCATCAAGGACATCGTGATCGTCTCCGGGTTCAACGTGTACCCGGGCGAGGTGGAGGACGTCCTGCGGACTCACCCGGCCATCGCCGACGCTGCGGTGGTCGGCACGCCGCACCCCCACACCGGTGAGGCGGTGCGCGCATACGTGGTCCTGCGGCCGGGCGCCCATCTCGACGAGGACGCAGTGGTCGACCACTGCCGGCGCAACCTCGCGCGCTACAAGAGCCCGTCGAAGGTTCTCTTCGTCCCGGAGCTGCCACGCAACATCAGTGGCAAGTTGCAGCGCTACAGCCTGCGCTGAGCGCCCGCCGACGCACCGCTGCTGGCCACGAGGAAACCCGCGAACAGCACCGAGATGCCCACGGTCAGGGTGACGGCGAACGAAGTGTCGGCCCCCAGACGCCCGGCGAGCGAACCGCTGGCCGACAGCACAGCGGCGCCGAGGGCGACGAGCACGGTCCCTGCGGCGAGCTGGCGCGGCGACGACACGTTGCGCACCGCCGCCGTCGTCACCGCGGGCACTGCACCCCGCAGCACCCTCCATGCCGACCACACAGCACCGCCGAAGATCACGACCGCCGGCACCGACGAGCCGACTGCGGCGAGAACGCGGGGGAGCACGTCGAAGTGTTCCTTCCCGGTCGGCAACTCTGCGGGGTCGATGACACCCCGCATGGGTGCGGTGAGCACCACCCCCACCGCGAAACCGCTGAACACGAGCAGGAAGCGCATCGCCGCGTCACCCGTGCGCCTGCCCGCCAGCAGGTACACGGTGCCGAGCGCCAGCCAGGGAACGTTCACCACCGCACCGAACGCAAAGAACATCCTGAACGAGGCGGAGCTCCAGCCGCGCGCCTCCGCCCACCAGAGGCTCATCGCGGCCACGAAGAACAGGGCCATCGCCACGGTCCACGCCAGTTCGTGGGCCCGTCGGCGGCGGAGCCAACGGTCGAGTGTGCTGAGTCCGAAGGCCAGCGAGACGAGACCGGATGCGGCCGCGAGGGCGGTGTTCCATGTCACGGGCGGAAAGGCTATGGGGAGCCCCGGCGGGTTTCGTGCGCGAGCCGCGAACCAATAGCGTTGCGAACACATATGACGGACTCCCCCCGCCGCCGAATCCCCGAAGCAGCCCTCGGCAGGCTGCCCGTGTACCTGCGCAGCCTCGGTGACCTCGCATCGGACGGCACCACCCAGGTGTCGAGCGAGCAGCTCGCGGAGCTCGCGGCAGTGAACGCCGCGAAGGTGCGCAAGGACCTCTCCTATCTCGGCACCTACGGCACTCGTGGTGTCGGTTATGACGTGCAGTTCCTCACCCACCAGATCCGTCGGGAGCTCGGACTCGACCAGTCATGGCCCGTCATCATCGTGGGGGCGGGCAACCTCGGCCAGGCCCTCGCGAACTACGCAGGCGTGAACGAGCGCGGCTTCCAGGTGGTGGGCATCGTCGACAAGGACGAGTCGAAGGTGGGAACGGTGGTCGGCGGTGTGCGGGTCCGTCACGCCGACGAGCTGCCCCAGATCGCCCAGTCGAAGGGCGTCAGCATCGGTGTGGTCGCCACACCCGCCGCCCAGGCCCAGGACGCCGCCGATGCCCTCGTCCGGGCCGGCATCGGGTCCATCCTGAACTTCGCCCCCACCGTTCTGTCGGTGCCCCGCGGCGTCAACGTCCGCAAGGTGGATCTGGCCCTCGAACTGCAGATTCTCAGCTACTACGAGCAGTGCCGTGCCTCGGGCGGTTCGTCAGGCGGCCACACCACCCCGGTGAGTGCCTAAGGTTCTCCCGTGTCCATCGTCGTCATCGGGGTGAACCACCGCACGTCGCCGGTGGAGCTGCTCGAGAGGGTCTCCATCCACGACGGCGCGATGCCGAAGGCGCTCCACAGTCTCATCGTGAAGGACGACATCCGCGAGGTGGTGGTGCTGTCCACGTGCAACCGCACCGAGGTGTACGCGGTCGCCGAACGGTTCCACGGCGCCTACGACGACATCCGGGACTTCCTCTGCGAGACGAGCGGGATGCCCGCCGCCGACATCACACCGCATCTCTACAGCCAGCACGACGAGGCCGCGGTGTCCCATCTCTTCGAGGTCGCCGCCGGGCTCGACTCCGCCGTGCTCGGCGAGTCGGAGATCGTCGGGCAGGTGCGCGAGTCGTGGGAGCGTGCCATGGGCGAGGGCGTCTCGCGCAGCACGCTCAACCTCCTGTTCCGTCACGCGATCGAGGTTGCCAAGCGCGCGCGCACAGAGACGGCCATCAGCAGGTCGACCGCATCCGTGTCGCACGCAGCCGTGGAGATGGCCGAGGAGATCCTCGGTTCGTTGCGCGGCCGAAACGTGCTCGTGGTCGGCGCGGGCGAGATGGGCGAAGGTGTCGCAACGGCACTTGCGCGCGCCGGTGCGGGCGGCGTGGTGGTGGCCAACAGGTCTCTCGAGCGTGGTGAGGCGCTGGCCGACAGGGTCGGTGCCCGGCTCGTCGGAATGGATGACCTAGGTGCAGAGCTCTCGCGGGCCGATGTGGTCGTCTCCTGCACAGGTGCCGGAACGTTCGTGGTGACCGAGGCCGCAGTGGCAGCCGCACGTGGTCGCTCGGGCAATCCGCTGCTCGTGGTTGACATCGCGCTGCCGCGCGATGTCGAGCCGTCCGTCGCGGCCCTGCCCGGTGTGGTGCTGCGCGATCTCGACGACCTGAAGACCTGGGCGAACCGTGGTCTCGAGAAGCGCTCGGCCGAGGTGTCCCAGGTGCGCTCGATCGTCGGTGAGGAGACCGAGCGGTTCGTTCTCGAGCAGGCGCAGCGACAGGCATCCCCGCTCATTGCCCAGCTGCGGGAGGCCGTCGAGTCGATCCGTGAGTCCGAGATCGAGCGGTTGTCCGGACGCCTCGCCGGCTTCGACGAGGACCAGCGCGCGGTGCTCGAGGCGATCACGCGGGGCATCGTGGCGAAGCTGCTGCACAACCCTTCGGTGAGGCTGCGCGAGGCGGCCGGCACCCCCCAGGGTGAGCGTCTCGCCGCTGCGGTGCGAGACCTGTTCGACCTCCACTGAACAGGGTGGACATGACGACGGTCCGCATCGCCACGCGGGGCAGCGCACAGGCGCGCACGCAGGCAACCGCCGTCGGTGACGCGCTCGCGGCCGCCGTTCCAGGTCTGGTCGTGGAGTACGTGCTCGTGGAGACCCGTGGCGACGCGAACCAGTCCACCCCGCTGCACCAGATGGGCGGCCAGGGTGTGTTCGTGAAGGAGGTGCAGCGTGCCGTTCTGGACGGCCGCGCCGACATCGCCGTGCACAGCGCGAAGGACCTCCCTTCCGCCGACGCGGAGGGTCTCGTGATTGCGGCCTTCACGGAGCGACGTTCGGCGAACGACGTGCTCGTCGGTTGCGGTCTCGCCGGGCTCGCGGACGGCGCGAGGGTGGCCACGGGTTCGGTGCGTCGACGCGCTCAGCTTGCCCGCGTGCGTCCCGACCTGCAGTTCGTCGAGCTGCGCGGCAACATCGAGACGAGGCTGTCGAAGGTGCCCGACGGTGGCGCGGTGGTGATGGCGCGTGCGGCGCTCGAGGTGCTCGGGCTGACGCACGTGATCGCCGAGGACATCGCCCTCGACGTTGCCGTGCCCATGGTGGGACAGGGTTGCGTCGCCGTGGAAACACGTGCAGGTGACGACGCGGTGCTTGCGGTGGTGGCCGCGGTGGACCATGCCGCAACGCGACGTGCCGTGGAGACCGAGCGCGCCTTTCTCGCCGAGCTCGGGGCCGGGTGCTCGCTTCCGGTGGCGGCGCACCTGTCGCCCGACGGGGTGTTCCGGGCGTTCATGGCGGGCAACGGCGAGTCCGTGCAGATCAGCGGTGAGGTCGGGTCGACAGAGGACCACATCACCGTGGGTCGTGCCGCCGCGGACAGCTGCCGACGGATGCTCGAGGGCCGGTCACCCCGTGAGTGAACCCCTGGCCGGGAGGTCGGTGGTGATCACCCGTGCCGCCTCCCAGAACGCCACCTTCAGGATGCTGCTCGAGGAGTGCGGCGCGCATGTCGTGGAGGTGCCGCTCGTGTCCATCGAGGAGCCGGAGGACGAGGGGCGCGAGCGCGACGCGATGCTGCAGCAACTGCACACCTTCGACTGGGTGGTCGTCACTTCCCCGAACGGCGCCGAGAGGGTTGCACCCTTCGCCAGTGCCGCCGGTGCCGCTGCGGACTCGCCCGTGTTCCCCCGCTTCGCCGCGGTTGGGGCTGCGACCTCGCGGATGCTCGGCGTGCACGCCGACCTGGTTGCCGAACCAGCCCGCGCGTCAGTTCTGGCCGATGTCTTCCCTGCGGGGACCGGGCGTGTGCTGCTCGTGCAGGGGAACCTGGCGGATGACGGTCTCGCCGCTGCAATCGGCGTCAGGGGCTGGAGCGTCACGAAGGTCGTGGCGTACAGGACGGTGTCGGTGGTACCTGACGACGATTCGAGGGCACCCGCGCTGTCCGCCGACGTCCTCATGCTCGCCTCGGGAAGTGCGGCGAGTGCCTGGTTCGACGCATTCGGCACCGAGACCCCGGCCGTGGTGGTGAGCATCGGGCCGTCCACCACGCGGGTCGCCGAGCAACTGGGCATCCATGTCACGTCCACGGCGGAGGAACAGAACCTCGGGGCGATGATCCGTGCAGCCGCCAATAGCATCGGGGCGTGACTTTCCCCGTCTCGCGCCCCCGCCGGCTGCGCACCACGGCCGCACTGCGCGATCTCGTCGCAGAGACCCGACTGCACACAAGCGACCTGGTCGCCCCGCTCTTCGTTCGGGAGGGCATCGACTCCCCGGTCCCGATCGCCTCACTCCCCGGGGTGGTTCAGCACAGCCTCGGGTCGCTGTCCGACGAGGTTCGGGTGCTGTCCTCGCTCGGCGTCCGCGGCGTGATCCTGTTCGGTGTGCCCACGCACAAGGACGACATCGGGTCGGGGGCGTTCGATCCCGACGGAATCGTGCAGGTGGCACTGCGCCGGCTGCGCAGCGAGTTCGGTGACTCCGTGGTGCTCATGGCCGACCTGTGCGTGGACGAGTACACGTCGCACGGCCACTGCGGCGCGATCGCCGCGGACGGATCGGTGGACAACGACCGCACTCTCGAGGTGTACCGCCGTGCCGCGGTCGCGCAGGCGGACGCAGGGGCCCACGTGGTGGCACCGAGCGGGATGATGGACGGCCAGGTCGGGGCGATCAGGTCGGCGCTCGACACGGCGGGTCACGTGGACACGGCAATCATGGCGTACTCGGCGAAGTACGCATCCGGACTGTACGGCCCGTTCCGTGACGCCGTCGACGTGCAGATCGCCGGTGGCGGTGACCGGAAGGGCTACCAGCAGGACTGGCGCAATGCCCGCGAGAGCCTGCGCGAGGTGCGCGAGGACATCGAGCAGGGCGCTGACATCGTGATGGTGAAGCCCGCTGTCACGTATCTCGACGTGATCTCGCAGGTGCGGGCGGCGACCGACCTGCCGGTTGCCGCGTACCACGTGAGCGGTGAGTATTCCATGATCAAGGCGGCCGCTGCGAACGGTTGGATCGACCACGACACCGTTGCGCTCGAGCAGCTGACCGCCGTGAAGCGTGCAGGAGCGGACATCGTCCTCACGTATCTCGCGCGCTGGTTCGCAGAGCTGTCGAACGGCTGACACCTGCATGGGAATCCCGTTCTGCGACCCCGTTGCGTGTGTGTCCGCGGGCTGCACACCCGCGGTGTGCCGTGGCCTCGGGATGCCGTCGAACGATTCGTTCTTCGAGCGTTCGTCGCGCGCGATCCCCGGCGGGGTGAACTCGTCGATCCGGGCGTTCCGCTCGGTGGGTGGCAGGCCCTACACCGTGTCGCGCGGGCAGGGCGCACGTGTGTGGGACGTGGAGGGCCGCGAGTACGTCGATCTCGTGCAGAGCTACGGGGCGATCATCCTCGGGCACGCCCACCCGAAGGTGGTGGACGCGGTGTCGCGTGCAGCAGCCGACGGCACCTCGTACGGCGCACCGACCCCGCGCGAGATGAAGCTTGCGGAGGAGATCTCCGCACGTGTTCCGTCGTGCGAGCGGGTGCGGTTCATGAACAGCGGCACCGAGGCCACCAGCACCGCGGTGCGTCTCGCGCGCGGTGCAACCGGCCGCAAGCGCATCGTCACGTTCCACGGCAACTTCCACGGCGCCACCGACGCACTGCTCGCCGCCGGCGGAAGCGGCCTCGCGACGCTCGGGCTCCCCGGCACGGCCGGCGTGCCGGAGGAGGCGGTGGCGAACACATGGGTGCTCCCGTACAACGAGGTGCCTCGCCTCGGCGACGACGTGGCCGCCGTGTTCGTGGAGCCGGTCGCGGCGAACATGGGCGTCGTCGCGCCCGCCGCGGGTTTCCTCGAGGGGCTGCGCGCCGAGTGCGACCGCGTGGGTGCACTCCTCGTGTTCGACGAGGTCATCACCGGTTTCCGACTCGCGCGCGGCGGGGCGCAGGCAAAGTACGACGTGCGCGCCGACCTCACCTGTTTCGGCAAGGTGATCGGCGGTGGCCTGCCGATCGGCGCGGTGGGTGGCCGGCGCGATGTCATGGAGCACATGTCGCCGCTCGGGCCGGTGTTCCATGCCGGCACGCTCGCGGGCAACCCGCTCGCCACGGCCGCGGGTCTCGCGACGCTCGACGAACTCACCGACGACGTCTACATCGAGTTGCTGGCCCGTGCGCGCCGCCTTGCGGCCCTCATGCGCGACGTGTTCGCCGCGAACGGCGTGGCAGCGCAGTTCCCCGTGGTGGGCACGCTCGTTGGCATGCACTTCGGTGACGCGCTCGCGGCACCTCCCGCGAACTTCGCCGACGCCAGGACCACAGACGAGGCCCTGTACGCACGGGTGTTCCATGCCCTGCTGGAGAACGGGGTGGCCCTCGCACCAGGTGCGTACGAGGCACTCTTCCCTGGGTGCGCGCACGACGATGCGGTGCTCGATGAGATCGCCACCCGTGTGGATGCCGCGTTGCGTAGCCTCGCTGCGTGACCCGACGACTGCTTGCTGTCATCTTTGCCGCTGTTGCGGCGGCCGGCTCGGTTCTGTTCGTCGTCT
>JBJTFB010000058.1:0-5853 GCA_046093205.1 Acidimicrobiales bacterium | reverse complement strand
ACACCGTCGACTTCCCGCTGCACCTCGGTGTCACCGAGGCGGGCCCGCCTCCTGCCGGGCTCGTGAAGGCCACGGCCGGGGCGTCGCCACCCATGCGGCCCGCCTCGTAGGCCAGGTCGAGACACCTGAAGTTCCGGCGGTCGGGCTCCTCGAAGTCGAGGCTGCCGAGCGACGCCCAGTCGATGCGGCCGTACGGCACGTCGATGCGGTCGGGCCAACCGAGCGCATACCCGATCGGCAGGCGCATGTCGGGCATCGACAGCTGGGCGATGGTGGAGCCGTCGGTGAACTCGACCATGGAGTGCACCACCGACTGCGGGTGCACCACCACGTCGATGTTGTCGAACGGTGTGCCGAAGAGTTCGTGTGCCTCGATGACTTCCAGCCCCTTGTTCATCAGGGTCGAGGAGTCGACCGTGATCTTCGGGCCCATCTTCCACGTGGGGTGAGACAGGGCCTCCTTGACGGTCACGTTCTCCAGTTCGGCCAGTGAGCGGCCACGGAACGGCCCGCCGCTCGCGGTGAGCACGACCCTCGTCACCTCCCGCGGTCCGTTGCCCGCACGCAGCGACTGGTGCACGGCACAGTGCTCGCTGTCGACGGGCACGAGCTCGGCCCCCGACACGGAGCGCAGGGGCCGCACCACCGGCCCCGCCGCGATCAGGCTCTCCTTGTTCGCGAGACCGAGCACCCGTCCGCGTCTCAGAGTCTCCATGGTCACCGGGAGACCGGCAAACCCCATCACGCCGTTCACCACGACGTCGGCGTCGTCCACCACGTCGACGAGGTCACCCGACACCGCGAAGCCAGGAAGTGCCGACTCGACGTTCCTGCGCGCCTCCGGGTCGGTGACCACGACCACGTCGGGGCGGAACTCAAGCGCCTGTTCCACCACTGCGGCGACGTTCGACCCCACCGCCAGTGCCGTGACCCGAAAGGCACCACCGGCGGCGCGCACGACTTCCAGGGTCTGCGTGCCGATCGAGCCGGTGGACCCGGCTACCGCGACGCGCCGCATGATCGTCCGGGGGTGGCGTTCATCGGGCGAATTCTGTCAGGACGACCCGCGCTGCGGACAGCACGGGACGAAGGTCACGAGGTCCAGGGCTGCAGCACCTGGAGCAGGTAGTAGACGGCGGGAAGGACGAAGAGGAACCCGTCGAAGCGGTCGAGCACGCCACCGTGGCCCGCCAGCACCGTGCCGAAGTCCTTCACGTCGAGGTTGCGCTTGAACATGGACTCCACGAGGTCACCGAGCGGGGCCATGACCGACACCACGATTGCGAGCGCCAGCCACTCCCCCATGTTGTTCCACGTCCCGTTCTGGGAGGCCACGAGCCCGGTAACCACCACGGTGGCCACCGCTCCGCCGAGGAGCCCCTCGACCGACTTGTTCGGGCTCACCCACTCGCGCAGGGGCGTGCGGCCCGCTGCCGAGCCGACGAACAACGCGCCGACGTCGTTGGCCACGACCGCCGCGACGAGAATGAAGATGGTGTCGGTTCCCACGTGCGCCGGAATACCGCCCGACACGCTCTGGCGCAGGATGAGCGCGGCGAACGAACCGAGCAGGCCGATCCATGTGACCGCCATGTTGGTGATGGCCACGTTCGGCATGGGTCCACTCTGCACCCCGGATGCGCCCAGGAAACCGATGGTTGACGCGAGGAACCCGAGGGCGAGCACCAGAGGCAGTGCCGCGTCACCGATCCAGTAGGCCGCGAGGGGTGCGGTGACGCACGCGAGCAGTCCACCGAATGTGGCTGGCCGGTAGCCCTTCTCGGTCACCTTGCTGAAGAACTCGACGGCGGCGAGGCCGACGACCGCAAGAACGATCAACATGACTGCTGCGGGACGCCACATCACCGCGCCGATGAAGACCGCGATCAGCACGAGGCCCGTGGTGACCGCGGACGGCATGTCGCGTCCCGCTGCCCCGCGCGGCCCGCGGGTGGAACCCCGGCGCACCTGCGGTCCGCGTGCAGTCGGACGGCTCGTGCCTCCGGTGATGTCGCGCACGACGTCGCGGCTCGGGTCGCGCAGCGTCTCGGAGGTGATGTCACGTGGACGACCGCGCTCCCCGGTGGACTCGCCGCCGATCGTGATGCGCTCCGGCCTGCGGGTGGGTTCGCTCGGTTGCTGGAACGTCGCCCACACGTCGGTGTCGTCGTCGGATGCGGTGCCCGGCATCTCGCCGGTGGGTGGCTCGGTCCAGTGCGGGAGACCGCCGCTGCCCTCGCCGAAGGTGATCGGCGCCTCGCCGGTGGGGTCGTCGGCGAACTGGATCGTGCCGAAATCGGACCCGAAGTCGGTGCCGTACTCGGAGCCGCGGTCGTCACCGGTGTCGTCTCGCCTGCGCCAGATGTCGTCGCTCATCGGTACCCCTTCACGTTCCCGGGGTAAACCTAGTTCCGCCCCGACGACCCCCGGGGGCATCCCCGGGTCAGACCTCGAGGAGTTCCTGTTCCTTGCGGGACAGGGCCTTGTCGATCTGCTCGACGTGGTCCTGGGTGAGCTTCTCGAGCTCTTTCTCGGCCCGCTCGAGATCGTCCTTCGAGATCTCGGAGTTCTTCTCGGCCGTCTCGAGAGTCTTGCGGGCGTCGCGGCGGATGTTGCGCACGGCCACCCTGGCCTCCTCGGCCATGTTCTTCACGACCTTCACGTACTCCTTGCGGCGCTCCTCCGTGAGGGCGGGGAACGACAGCCGGATGACGATTCCGTCGTTCGAGGGCTGGAGACCGAGGTCGCTCTCGCGGATCGCCTTCTCGATGTTCGCGATGGATCCCCTGTCGTGCGGCTTCACCACGAGCATGCGCGCCTCGGGCACCTGGAACCCGGCGAGCTGCTGCAGAGGCGTCGCCGACCCGTAGTAGTCGACCATGAGCTTCTCGACGAGCGCGGGGTTCGCGCGACCGGTGCGCACGGTGGCGAACTGCGTCTGGGCGTGGCTGACGGCCCTCTCCATCTTCTCGATGGCATCGAGCAGCGTCTCTTCGGTCACCCGACCAGCGTACCTATCCGCTCGCCGAGCAGGATGGACTTGACGTTGCCGCCCGCGAGCAGGTCGAACACCACGATGGGAAGGTTCTTCTCCATGCAGAAGGTGATCGCAGTGGAGTCCATCACCTTCAGGCCCTTGGTGATGACGTCCATGTGGCTGATGCGGTCGTAACGCGTGGCCGTCGCGTCCTTCTTCGGGTCAGCCGTGTACACGCCGTCAACGCCGGAGTGGGTTCCCTTCAGGATCGCCTGCGCCCCGATCTCGGCGGCGCGAAGTGCGGCAGCAGTGTCGGTGGTGAAGAACGGATTCCCGGTTCCGCCGGCGAGGATGACCACACGGCCCTTCTCGAGGTGGCGTTCCGCACGACGGCGGATGTAGGGCTCGGCGACCTTCGGCATCTCGATGGCGCTCATCACGCGTGCATGCTGGCCGACGCGCTCGAGCGCGTCCTGCAGCGCGAGTCCGTTCATCACGGTCGCGAGCATCCCCATGAAGTCGGCCTGCGCCTGGTCCATTCCCTGGTCGGCTCCACGGATGCCGCGCCAGAAGTTGCCGCCGCCCACGACAATCGCCACGTCGACCCCGAGGTCGGCACGTGCGTCGTGGACCTCTCGTGCCACCTGCTCCAGCACCGCGTTGTCGAGGCCGGAGCCGCCGGGTTCGGCAAGTGCCTCGCCCGAGAGCTTCAGCACCACGCGTGACCAGGCGGGCCGCTCGGGCATGTCAGCCGATCTCCACCTGTGCGAACCGCACGATGCGCGCAGATCCGATGAGCTTCTCGATCGAGACCTTGTCATCCTTTGCGTACGGCTGCTCGAGGAGGCACACGTCCTTGTAGAAGCCGCCGATGCGGCCCTCCACGATCTTCGCAACCGCCTGCTCGGGCTTGCCCTCGTTGCGCGTGATGGTCTCGAGCGTCTGGCGCTCCTTCTCCACGACATCGGCGGGGACCTCGTCACGGGTGAGGTACTTCGGCCTCGCGAACGCGATGTGGACCGCGATGTCGTGTGCGAGTTCCTGCGTGGCACCGGACATCTCGACGATCACGCCGTTCACGCCACGACCTCCCTGCACGTGCTCGTACATGTCGAGCACGTTCCCGGCCGCGGCCTCGAAGCGCGCGACCTCGCCGACCTCGATCTTCTCCTTCAGGGAGAGCTTGAGGTCGTCGACCATCGCCGCGTTCGCCGCGATTGCCTGCTCGCCGTCGGCAAGCACCGCCTTCAGGAGCGTGGTTGCCGCATCCTTGAACCCGTCGCTGGATGCAACGAAGTCGGTCTCGCACTTGAGCTTCACGATCGCCCCGCGATTGCCCTCGATGGTGATCGCCACCACGCCCTGTGCGTTCTCGCGGTCGTCACGCTTGGCGGATGCGGCCAGACCCTTCTCGCGCAGCCACTGCTTGGCCGCCTCGATGTCCCCGCCGGAGGCCTCGAGGGCCTTCTTGCACTCCATCATCCCCGCACCGGTGGCGGCGCGCAGGCTGGCAACGTCTTTTGCTGTCACGGACATGGCGATGGTCACTCCGGGTTTCCGTCGGTGGTCTTCTCTTCCGTCGCCTTGGCGGCCGACGCACGCGCCTCGCGCTGGGCAAGGGCTGCGGCTGCCTGACGGCGTGCCTCGGCCTGCTGGGCCTCGAATGCTGCGGTCTCCTCGGGGGTGCGCTCGGCACCAACCGTGGGGGGCAGGGCTGCGGGCGTGCGCTTCTGGTTGATGAATCGTCCCTCGAGAACCGCCTCGGCAATCACACGGGCG
Source organism: Acidimicrobiales bacterium (assembly GCA_046093205.1). Classification (GTDB taxonomy): domain Bacteria; phylum Actinomycetota; class Acidimicrobiia; order Acidimicrobiales; family Ilumatobacteraceae; genus UBA2093. The sequence continues at coordinate 1,097 of JBJTFB010000058.1, read as the reverse complement.
AGCAGCTCGTTCGCGCGGATCGCGTCGTCGTTACCGGGGATCGGGAACTGCACGAGATCGGGGTCGACATTGGAGTCCACCACCGCGACCACGGGGATCTTCAGCTTGTTCGCCTCGGTGACCGCGATGTGCTCCTTCATGGTGTCGAGCACGAACACGGCGTCGGGACGGCGGGACATGTTCGCCATGCCGGAGAGGTTCTTCTGCAGCTTCTCGAGCTCGCGGGTGAGAAGGAGGGCCTCCTTCTTCGGCATCGCGTCGAACTCGCCGGACGTGCGCATGCGCTCGTACTCCTGCATCTTGCCGACGCGCTTCGAGATGGTCTCGAAGTTGGTGAGCATGCCGCCGAGCCAGCGCTCGTTGATGTACGGCATGCCGCATGCCAGGGCCTGGGTGCGGATGGGGTCCTGCGCCTGCTTCTTCGTTCCGACGAACAGCACGGTTCCGCCGTTGGCGACGAGGTCCCTCACGAAGGCATACGCGACCTCGATGCGCTCGAGCGTCTGGTCGAGGTTGATGATGTGGACGCCGTTCTTCTCGCCGAAGATGAACTGCTTCATCTTGGGGTTCCAACGGCGGGTCTGGTGCCCGAAATGGACACCTGCCTCGAGCATCTGTCGCATGGTGACGACGGCCATGGTTCTCTCCTTCTGCGGTTGACCACACACCGGGCCGGCGCCGGAGCGACCGCAGTTGGCCGGTGTGCATGTTTTCTGCGGCCCCGGGATGATCCGAGACCATCCTTGATGCTCTCGGCCCGGCCCCGCCGGCCCCACGGGACACCCCGCAGACGGCACAGGCACGAGACGGGCCCGCAAACCCCCGAAGAGAACACGCGGGTGCACGGGAACTCCCCCACGGCGCACCCCCACGTACACGAGTCCTCCGGATTCCCCGAGGGGCTGCCCCGCCGACACGGTGTCCCCCGTCGTCACCATGCGACAGATGCTCGAGGCAGGTGTCCATTTCGGGCACCAGACCCGCCGCTGGAACCCCAAGATGAAGCAGTTCATCTTCGGCGAGAAGAACGGCGTCCACATCATCAACCTCGACCAGACGCTCGAGCGCATCGAGGTCGCGTATGCCTTCGTGAGGGA
>JBJTFB010000057.1:0-2998 GCA_046093205.1 Acidimicrobiales bacterium | reverse complement strand
GCCCGGGGGCGTGTCGATGGTGACGCGCAGGACGCCTCCCGAGAAGTCGATGTCGTACAGCTCCAGGGAGAGGTCGGCGAGGATCGGTGTCACCATGGCGGTGACCCGCTCGGTCACGTTGGACATGGGATTCACCGCCTTCCTGGCCTTCATCTGGCCTCTAGAGAACAAAAAGCACGGACCTCTCGGCCCGTGCCTCACAGTTCGTCGAACTTCAAGGGACGGCAAAGAGGTTACCAGCCGCAACTAGGGTTTCGTTTCGCATGCTCCGCCTCAGCCAGCTCTTCGTCCGCACCCTGAGGGAGGACCCCTCGGACGCCGAGGTCCCGAGCCACCGCCTCCTGGTGCGGGCCGGGTACATCCGGCGGGCCGCCCCGGGCGGGTACACCTGGCTCCCGCTCGGGTGGCGGGTGCTGCGACGGGTCGAGGCGATCGTGCGCGAGGAGATGGACGCCATCGGCGCGCAGGAGGTGCACTTCCCCGCACTCCTCCCCCGCGAGGTGTACGAGGCCACGAACCGCTGGACCGAGTACGGCGACAACCTGTTCCGCCTCGTCGACCGCAAGGGTGCCGACTACCTGCTCGGCCCGACGCACGAGGAGATGTTCACGCTCCTCGTGAAGGACCTCTACTCCTCGTACAAGGACCTGCCGGTATCGCTGTACCAGATCCAGACGAAGTACCGCGACGAGGCCCGTCCGCGCGCAGGATTGTTGCGTGGGCGCGAGTTCCTCATGAAGGACAGTTACTCCTTCGACACGGACGAGACCGGACTGCAGGCAAGTTACGATGCGCACCGCGACGCATACGAGCGCATCTTCGGACGGCTCTCCCTTCCCTACGTGATCGTGAAGGCGATGAGCGGTGCGATGGGTGGCTCGATGAGCGAGGAGTTCCTCTCGCCGATCGACGTCGGCGAGGACACCTTCGTGCGGTGCACGGGTTGCGACTACTCCGCCAACACCGAGGCCGTCGCCACGGGTGCGCCCGCTGCCGACACCGCGGACCACCCCGCCGCCACGGACGTGCACACGCCCGACTGCCCCACCATCGCCGCACTCGTCGACTTCCTGAACTCCGCACCCCCGCGCGCCGACCGCCCGTGGGCGGCCGCCGACACCCTGAAGAACGTGGTGCTCGCGCTGCGCCATCCCGACGGCTCGCGCGAGACGGTTGTGGTGGGACTGCCCGGGGACCGCGAGGTCGACCTGAAGCGCGTGGAGGCACAGGTGTCCCCTGCCGAGGTGGAGCCCCTCGACGACGCCGGTTTCGCGGCGCATCCGGCACTCGTGAAGGGTTACATCGGCCCGCGCGTGCTCGGCGGCAACAGCACGTCGGGCATCCGCTACCTGCTCGATCCCTCGGTCGCGGACGGTTCCGCGTGGGTGACCGGAGCAGACACCGCCGACACCCACGTGCTGCACCTGGTCCACGGCCGCGACTTCCGCGCCGACGGCACCATCGAGGCAGCCGAGGTCCGCTCGGGCGACCCGTGCCCGCGGTGTGCGGCACCCCTCGAGATCGCGCGCGGCATCGAGATCGGCCACGTGTTCCAGCTCGGCCGCAAGTACGCGGACCGGCTCGGCCTGCAGGTGCTCGATGCGAACGGCAAGCAGGTCACGGTCACCATGGGTTCTTACGGGATCGGCGTGTCACGGGCCGTCGCCGCGATTGCCGAGGCACACCACGATTCACTCGGTCTGCGCTGGCCGCGTGCGGTCGCACCTGCCGACGTGCATGTGGTGATCGCGGGCAAGGGCGACGACGGCACCGCGGCTGCGGCCGAGTCGCTGTCGACCGCACTCGAGGCGAGGGGCATCGAGGTGCTCCTCGATGACCGCAACGGCGTGTCTCCGGGCGTGAAGTTCAAGGATGCCGAGCTGCTCGGCATCCCCACCGTGGTGGTCGTGGGTCGCTCGCTCGCCGACGGCAACGTGGAGGTGCGCGACCGCATCGCGGGCACGAGCGACCTCGTCCCCGTCGACGGTGCCGTCGAGCGCATCGTCGCCCTCGCAGGGGGCTGAGCGGCGTGCCCGTCCGCATCACGGGAACCGTCCAGCACTATGCGTGGGGTTCCACGGCGTTCATCCCGGCACTCACGGGTCACCCCGAGGACGGCCGGCCGCACGCGGAATGGTGGCTCGGCACGCACCCCGGCGCGCCATCCCATGTGAGCGGCACCGGACAACCGCTCGCGGACTTGGTCGGCGACCTGCCGATCCTGGTGAAGGTGCTGTCGTGCGAGTCCCCCTTGTCGCTGCAGACCCACCCCGATGCCGCCCGCGCACGGCGCGGTTTCGAGCGGGAGAACGCGGCAGGGACAGCGCTGTCCGACCCTGGACGCAACTACCGCGACCCGCACCCGAAGCCCGAGATGCTCGTGGCCCTCACGTCCTTCGAGGCGCTCTGCGGTTTCGACGACATGGATTCATCGGTCGAGCAACTCAAGGCCTACGGATGGCATGACGAGGCCGAGGTGCTGGATGCCAACGGCATCGACGGGTACCTCCTGTGGGCGTTCGACCAGCGTCAGCCGGCCGACACCGGGCGCTGCCCCGCGTGGCTGCAGGAGATCGCCCGTCTGTGGCCCGGTGACCGTGGCCTGCGCGTTGCACCTCTCTTGAACCACGTGTCACTGCGGCCGGGTGAGGCAATCTCCCTGCCGGCGGGGAACCTGCACGCGTACCTCCACGGCAGCGGGCTCGAGGTGATGTCGTCATCCGACAATGTGATCCGCGCCGGCTTCACCGCCAAGCACATCGACGTCGCCGAACTCCTCGCCGTCGTGGATACACGCGTCCTCGAGCAACCCAAGCTTGCCGTCGTCGACGGCGTCTTCGTCGGCCCCGACGGTGCCTTCACCGCGCGGCCTGTCCGCGTGTCCGGCAGCGTCGATGTGACCGCGGCGACGGTGTCGGTGGTGGTGCGCACGGCGGGCGAACTGCAGGGTGTTGCACCCGACGAGGCAATCGTGCTGCAGGCCGGGGAAGGCACCGTG
>JBJTFB010000056.1:0-22159 GCA_046093205.1 Acidimicrobiales bacterium | reverse complement strand
GCAGGTGGCCTGGCCGACGCGGTGGCGGGGGTACTACGGGGTCTGGCCCTGCCGCACGCGACCCTCGTGGTCTCCGTCGGGGACCGCGACAGCGACCCGGCCGGGGAGGCCGTCACTTTCCTGTTGTCGACCAACCCCGGCTCCGACCCGCTCCCGTTGGCGAAGGTGGCAAGCGGTGGAGAACTGGCGCGCACCATGCTTGCGCTGCGGCTCGTGCTATCCGACGAGCCGGGCACAATGGTGTTCGACGAGGTCGATGCCGGCATCGGTGGTTCCGCGGCGGTCGCTGTGGCCACGGCGCTGCGGGAACTGGGGGGCCGCCACCAGGTTCTGGCGGTGCCGCACCTGCCGCAGGTGGCGGCGAGCGCGCACACGCAGGTGTCGGTGGAGAAGAAGGTGAAATCCGGTTCCACGTTCGCGACGGTGCGCCGCCTGCCGGACGACGAACGCGTGGCGGAAATCGCCCGCATGATCTCGGGAGGTGTCGCCGACGAGTCCGCCACCGCCCATGCACGCGACCTCATGGAGCGTCTTTCTGTTCCGCCGAAGTCCCGCAAGGGCGCCAGGAGCAACACACGGCGTTCCGACCCGGTGGGGTAGAGTGAGGGCCCGTTGGTGATGTGACCCGACGGGAGAGTCGATGCCGAAGCACATATTCGTGACAGGTGGCGTCGCCAGCTCCCTCGGCAAGGGTCTCACCGCATCCTCGCTCGGACGGCTCCTGAAGATGCGCGGCATGCGCGTGACGATGCAGAAGCTCGACCCCTACATCAATGTCGACCCGGGAACCATGAACCCGTTCGAGCACGGTGAGGTCTTCGTGACCGATGACGGCGGGGAGACCGACCTCGACCTCGGTCATTACGAGAGGTTCATCGACGAGAACCTGACCCGGAGCTCGAATGCGACCACGGGTTCCATCTACCAGGCCGTGCTGGCTGCGGAGCGCCGCGGCGATTACCTGGGCAAGACGGTGCAGGTCATCCCGCACATCACGGACGAGATCAAGCGCCGCATCAGGCGCATCGCCACCGAGGACACCGACGTTGTCATCACCGAGGTGGGGGGGACCGTCGGCGACATAGAAATCCTGCCGTTCCTGGAGGCCATCCGCCAGTTCCGCAACGAGGTGGGCCGTGACAACTGTCTGTACCTCCATGTGACGCTCGTGCCGTTCATCGGTCCGAGCGGTGAGCAGAAGACCAAGCCGACTCAGCACAGCGTGACCGAGCTCCGCTCGCGGGGCATCCAGCCCGACGTCATCGTGTGCCGTAGCGAGGAACCACTGAGCGAAGGCCTCAAGCGCAAGATCTCGAACATGTGCGACGTCGACCTCAGGGCCGTGGTGAACGCCGCCGACGCGCGCAACATCTACGAGCTTCCCCTCATCCTGCACGAGGAGGGGCTGGACGGCTACGTATGCGACTCGCTGGGCATCGAGGGGGAGGTTGACCTCACCTCGTGGGAGGCCCTCGTCGCACAGGTCGATGCGTCTGTGCGCCCGGTCCGGATCGGTCTCATCGGCAAGTATGTCGAGCTGCAGGACGCCTACCTCTCGGTCGTCGAGAGCCTGAAGCACGCAGGGTTCCACCACTCCGCAAAGGTGGAGATCGACTGGATCCAGGCCGAGGATGTGGAGGGACTGCTGGCCTCCGGCCGCCTCGACGCGCTCGACGGCATCGTGATCCCCGGTGGTTTCGGAGTGCGCGGAGTCGAGGGCAAGATCGCCGCTGCGGCCTACGCTCGGGAGAACAGGATCCCGTGTCTCGGGCTGTGCCTCGGCATGCAGGTGATGACCATCGAGTTCGCGAGACACGTGCTCGGGTTCGCCGATGCCCACAGCACCGAGTTCGACCCATCGACGACCCATCCTGTCATCGACCTGATGAACGACCAGCGCGACGTCACCGACAAGGGCGGGACGATGCGCCTGGGCGCGTACTACGCCGTGCTGCAGCCGGGAACGAAGGTGGCCGAGGCGTACGGGGAGGCCGTGGTGAGCGAGCGGCACAGACACCGCTACGAGTTCAACTACAACTACCGCGCACGGTTCGAGGAGGCCGGGTTCGTCTGCAGCGGGACGTCGCCCGACAAGCGCCTCGTCGAGTTCATCGAGATCAAGGACCACCCGTACTGGGTGGGCACACAGGCGCACCCCGAGTTCAAGAGCCGACCGGACCGCGCGCACCCACTGTTCCGCGAACTGATCGCGGCCTCCCTCGCACACCGCGAGGCGAGGGTCGGTTCCGTGCGCACCGCCCGATGACGGGTCCGTCGACGAACGGGGGATTCGTCACCCGCGAACTCGAGACGGTGCACGACTGGGGGTACTCGCGACTCGTCCGCCGCACGGTGGAGTCGCCCGCGGGCGAGCGTTTCTCCCGCACGTACGTGGATTCCCCCGGGGCCGTGGGGGTGGTGGCCCTCACCTCCGGCGGCGACATCGTCCTCGTCAGCCAGTACCGCGCACCGGTGGACGGGTACGTGCTCGAGATCCCTGCCGGTATGCGTGACGTGGACGACGAACCGGCTGAGGAGACCGCCCGGCGCGAACTGGAGGAGGAGGTCGGCTACCGCGCAGGGGAGCTGGTCGACCTCGGGGCCGTCCTGTCGACGCCCGGCGTGAGCAACGGCGTCGTGGAGCTCTTCCTCGCCACCGGACTCGAGCACCACGGTTCGACACCTCACGGTCCGGAGGAGCAGGCGATGCAGGTGCTGCATGTGCCGCGCGCCGAGGCAGTGGCGATGTGCATGGACGGCCGCATCACCGACTCGAAGTCCGTGACGGGCATCCTGCGGGCGGCCCGGCTGCTCGGGTTCTGACATGGCGGCCCGACGGGGCGGGACGGCTCTCGTCGAGGCGTTCCTCGTCTGGCTCACCGTCGAGCGGGGGCGGGCGGCGAACACCGTGTCGTCCTACCGTCGTGACCTCGCCGCTGCGGGTGACTGGCTCGACGCCCGGGGGTCGTCGCTCGCCGAGGCATCCCCGGCCGATCTGGAGGCGTACGTTGCCGCGCTTCTTGCCGGCGGCGGGGCGGCCAGCAGCGCGGCGCGCAGGTTGGCGGCGCTGCGCACTTTCTTCGGATGGCTGACGGATGAGGGTGCTCTTCCGGCTGACCCGACAGTAGGGCTCGAGGGAGTGCGCGTGCCGTCCGGCGTGCCCAAGCCCCTGTCGGCAGACGACACGGAACGCCTTCTCGCGGCGGTGTCCGGTGACGATGCCGAGGCACTGCGTGACCGGGCCCTGCTCGAGTTTCTGTACGCGACGGGTGCCCGCGTGTCGGAGGTCTGTGGGTTGGACGTCGACGACATCGACCTTGTAGGGCGGGTGGTGAGGTTGTTCGGCAAGGGTTCGAAGGAGCGAGTCGTCCCCGTGGGATCGGCTGCGGTGGAGGCCGTGGTGGAATGGATGGATGCAGGCCGTCCGCAGATGACACCGGACCGTTGGAGGTCGCCGTCGGACCGTTCCGCCGTCTTCCTGACGAACACGGGCCGTCGTCTCCACCGGCAGAAGGCGTGGGACATCGTGCGTGCTGCGGGCCGCGCCGCCGGGCTCGGGGACGAGTTGTCGCCCCATGTGCTGCGCCACACATGCGCCACCCACATGCTGGAGCATGGTGCGGACCTGAGGATCGTGCAGGAGATGCTCGGCCACGCCACCATCTCGACCACGCAGGTGTACACCAGAGTCTCGGGTGAACGGCTGCTCGAGGTGTACAGGGCCGCGCACCCGAGGGCATCAGCATGAGTTCGGTTGTCCACCTGGCCCGCCGTGCGGTCGGCAGCATCAGCAACCGACCTCCCGATGTGTCTTCACTCGGTACCGTCGCGTCGTTGCTGAACGAGGCCGAGTTCGCCCTGTGGCAGTCGATGCCGGGTCGGGACCAACGGCATTCACTCGTGGTCCTCGACCGGTTCGACAAGATTCTCCCCGGCGCCGACGAGACGGAGCGCGCGGCGGCCCTCCTGCACGATGTGGGTAAGACGGTGTCCTCGCTCGGGTGGGCCATGCGCGTCGTTGCGACCGTTGCGGGGTCCGTCGGCCGCCGGAGGGTGCGACGATTCCGTGAGTACCACGAGCACGAGACGATCGGGGCGAGGTTGCTGACGGGGGTGAGCGCCGACAGAACCGTGGGACTGGTGGCAGGAACCGGCGCAGGTCCTGCGGCCGACGCACTGAGGCGCGCCGACGAGATCTGAGTGTCAGATGCGCGGCATCAGTCCGACGGCGCGGTGCGCACGGGCGAGTGTGGCAGCGGCGACACCCCGGGCACGGTCGTTGCCGATGCGCAGCAGACGGGCCAGTTCACCCCGGTCCCCCATGAGCTGCGTCCAACGCTCCCGCACCGGTGCGAGGATCTCGACGACGGCCTCTCCCGTGTCCTTCTTCAGGGGTCCGTACTGTGTGTACTGCGCCGTGAGCGTCTCCACCGGCGTGCCGGTGCACGCAGAGAGGATGTCGAGGAGGTTCGAGACACCAGGTTTCGCGGCGCGGTCGTAGCGCACCTCGTTGTCGCTGTCGGTGACGGCGCGCTTGAACTTGCGGGTGATCGCCTCCGGCTCGTCGAGCAGGTACACGATGCCCGCGTCGCTGGAGGATGACTTGGACATCTTCGAGGTGGGGTCCTGGAGGTCCATGACGCGGGCGCCGGCCCGCGGGTGCACTGCCTTCGGAACGACGAACGTCTCGCCGAACCGGTGGTTGAAGCGCACGGCGGCATCGCGCGTGAGTTCGACGTGCTGGCGTTGGTCCTCGCCGACGGGCACCTCATCCGCGTCGTACAGGAGAATGTCGGCCGCCATGAGTGCCGGGTAGGTGAAGATGCCGGCCGAGACGAAGTCTCCCTCGCGCTTCGACGACTTGTCCTTGAACTGGGTCATCCGCGACAGCTCCCCGTAGGACACGGTGCACTCCATGAGCCACGCCAGCTCGGTGTGCTCGTGGATGTGGCTCTGCACGAACACGGTGGCGACCTCCGGGTCGAGCCCGACGGCGAACAGCACGGCGGCCAGTTCGATGGTCTGGTCCCCGATGAGGCCGGGGGTGTCCACGACCGTGAGCGCATGAAGGTCGACGATGCCGTGGAACACGTTCCCGTCGTGCTGGCCCCGCACCCAGTTCACGAGTGCGCCAAGATGGTTCCCGAGGTGCACGGACCCGGTCGGCTGGATGCAGGAGAGCACTCTGGGCACGGTTGAACGCTACCCCCGGGCGGTACCCGGGACCCGGCGATAAACGGTCGACGGATGACCCCCTCCACTACTGTTGACCCGTGCCGATCGACGTCGCCACGCCGGTGTACGAGGGTCCCTTCGACCTGCTGTTGCACCTCATCCTTCGGGAGGAGGTCGACATCCACGAGGTGAGCCTCTCGTCCATCGTCGACGCCTACCTTGCCGAACTGGCGCGCATGCACGAGTTCGACCTCGCGGTGGCCACCGAGGTCCTGCTCATCGCTGCCACCCTCGTGGAACTGAAGGCCCGCCGGCTCCTGCCCGGCCGCGAGACCACCGACCTGGACGATGAACTGGCCCTGTGGGAGGAGCGTGACCTGCTTCTCGCCCGCCTGCTCGAGTGCAAGACGTTCAAGGATGTCGCCCGCGTGTTCGCCGCGTTCGTTGACGACGCCGACCGGGTCTATGCCCGCGTGGCCGGGCCGGACGAGTCGTTCTCGTCGGTGATGCCCGATCTGCTTGAGGGCGTCACGGTGGAGAAGATCCAGAGGGCCCTCGTCTCCGCCATCACCCCGAAGCCCGCGCCGAGCATCAACACGTTCCATGTGTCGCCCGTGCGGTTCACGGTGGCCGAGGCGGTGGAGGAACTGATGGACGAACTGCCCCGCCGGCAGAGGACGTCATTCCGGTCGCTGACGGCCGACCTCATCGAGAGGCTGGAGATCGTCGTGCGCTTCCTGGCGCTGCTCGAGATGTACAAGCAGGGCTGGATCGACCTCGAGCAGGGAGAGCGGTTCGGTGACCTCGTGGTGGTGTGGACCGGGGAGGGCCCCGAGGTCGCGGCCGGACTGCCGGCGATGGACGAATATGACGGTTGAGGTCAGCGCGGAGTCCGTCCGGGCGATCGAGGCGATCGTGCTGGTGGCGCAGGAGCCGGTTCCCTCCGAGTTGCTCGCGCAACTGGTGGAACTGTCCGTCGTTGCGGTGGACGAGGTGTGCGGCCGCCTTGCCGCGGCGTACGCGGAGGCCGGTCACGGCTTCACCATCGCGAAGGTGGCAGGCGGCTGGCGCTTCCAGACACACGCTGACATGGCACCGTACGTCGAGCGGTTCATCCTGGACGGCCAGCGCGCGCGACTGTCGGGGGCTGCCCTCGAGACCCTCGCGATCATCGCGTACAAGCAGCCGATCTCCCGGCTCCAGATCGCAAGCATCCGTGGTGTCGATCCCGATGCAGTCATGCGCACCCTCCACGGGCGCGGGTACATCGCCCCGGTCGGCCGGGACGAGGGCCCGGGACAGGCGGTCATGTGGGGGACCACCGACCTGTTCCTCGAGAAGCTCGGAATCGCAGGCCTCGGGGACCTGCCCCCGATCGCGAGCTTCGTCCCCGACGCGAGCATCGTCGAGACACTCGAGCGCACATTGCGCATCGACGCGACGGTCGATGCGGGTGACGCCGGGCAGCCCGATCCCGTCGACGACGACAGCGCGTAGACCGCGAGCAGCGCAGATGGCGAGCAACGAGCCCGATGATGACGAGGGCGAGCGCCTGCAGAAGGTGCTCGCGAGACTCGGGTACGGATCCCGACGTGCGTGCGAGGAACTGATTGCCGACGGGCTGGTGACAGTGAACGGGGAGGTGGCCGAACTCGGTCGTCGTGTGACGGCCGGACGCGACCGCGTCGAGGTCGAGGGTGTCGAGATCGCCATCGAGCCGGGACTCGTGTACTACCTGCTGAACAAGCCGTCGGGTGTCGTGAGCACGGTGAGCGACACGCACGACCGCCGCACGGTGGTGGACCTGGTGCCCGACGACGTGCGGGTGTTCCCGGTGGGTCGCCTGGACATGGACACATCCGGTTTGATCATCCTCACGAACGACGGCGTGCTCACGAATCTGGTGACCCACCCGAGCCACGGGGTGGAGAAGGAGTACGTCGCCGAGGTGCAGTGCGGTCCTCGTGGTGTGGAGCGACGTGCACTCGCCATGCTGCGGCGGGGAGTGGAGCTCGACGACGGGATGACCGCGCCGGCGAAGGTGGGCCAGCCATCGCCGGGGGTGCTGCGCATCGTCATCCACGAGGGACGCAACCGCCAGGTGCGCAGGATGTGCGACTTCGTCGGGCACCCGGTTGTTCGACTGTCACGCGTGCGGATCGGGCCTCTCCGTGACGAACGCCTGTCACCGGGACAGTGGCGCCGCATGACAGCCGACGAGGTGCGACGGTTATCGGAGGCGGCATCGGGTGCAGGCGGAAGTAGGTTCTGAGTCATGACGGACCCGACGTCGGCGAACGTGATCGGACTCGGGCTGATCGGGGGCTCGGTGTGTCTCGCGCTGCGTCGTGCAGGGTATGTGGTGCACGGGGTGGACAGCGACCCCGACCGGTTGTCCGAGGCGCTCGGACGCTCGGTCATCGACTCAGCAGGGCTCGATCCTGCTGCGCAGGTGACCTTCGTGGCCACACCCGTCAACGGCGTCTCGGACGGGGTGTCCCTTGCCCTCGCGGAGACTGCTGGATGGGTGAGCGATGTCGGGTCCGTGAAGGCACCCGTGGCGGCGGCCTGCACCGACCCGAGGTTCGTGCCCGGACACCCGATGGCGGGCAGCGAGCTGAACGGGCTGGACGGGGCCGATGCGTCGATGTTCGAAGGGGCGGTATGGGTGCTGACGCCCACACCGTCGACCTCGGATGATGCCTTCTCGGGGGTTGCCGGAATCGTGTCGCGCCTCGGGGCGGAGGTGGTGGCACTGCCCGCCGAGAGACACGATGACATCGTCGCCATGGTGAGCCATGTGCCCCACCTGACTGCCGCGACACTGATGGGCCTCGCCGAGTCGCGGGCGGAGGAGCACCTTGCGCTCCTGCGACTGGCCGCCGGTGGCTTCCGTGACATGACGCGCATCGCGTCGGGTCAGCCCTCCATCTGGATCGACATCTGCCGCCAGAACAAGGACGCAATCGTGCGCACGCTCGATGGCCTGATCGACGGCCTTGTGGCTATGCGCGACGTCGTGGAACGCGGGGAGGCGGGCGAGCTTCTTGCGAGACTCGAGCGCGCGCGGGTCGCCCGCATGAACCTCCCGGTGCGCGCCGGTGCAGTGGAGAACTTGGTGGAGGTGCGTGTGCCGATCCCCGACAGGCCGGGTGCCGCCGCCGAGGTGTTCTCTCTCTCGGGGGACCTCGGTGTGAACATCCTGGACTTCGAGGTTGTCCACTCCGCGGAGGGCGACAGGGGAGTGATGGTTCTCGTGGTGCGCCACGAGCAGATTGATGTCTTCCGCGGAGGCCTCCTCGCCCGGGGTTTCCGTCCCGCCGTGCAGAAGCTCTCGTGACGACACTGCAGCTCCCCGGTCACGTCGGCCCGGTCGATGCCGTGGTGACGGTGCCGGGCTCCAAGAGTGTCGCGAACAGGGCTTTGGTGTGCGCGGCGCTCTGCCCCGACGGTGTATCGCGGGTGTCGAACGTGCCCGGCGGTGACGACTGTGTGGCGATGCTCGCGGCACTCGAGACGAGCGGGTGTCTCGCGCATGACGGTGGGGTGCGCGGAGGTGTCTTCCCGGGCGCGGCGGAGAGGTATGAGGCGGGGCTGGCAGGGACCACGTCCCGTTTTCTTGCGGCTGCAGCCTCGCTGTCCGGGGGAGGAGTCGTGGTGGACGGCGCAGAACCTCTCCGTCGTCGACCGATGTCCGATCTGCTCGGTGCGCTGCGCACGCTCGGGGTGCAGGTGGATGAACTGGGTGAGCCCGGCCACCTTCCCGTACGGGTGAGCGGTGGTGGGGGCGTCCACGGAGGGGAGGTTCACGTGCGCGGCGACGTGTCGAGTCAGTTCATCAGCGCACTGATGCTCGTGGCACCTCGGTTCGTGTCCGGACTGACGATCATCGTGGACGGCAACCTGGTGTCGGCACCGTACGTACGGATGACCGCCGAGGTGATGAGGTCGTTCGGGGCGGATGTGGAGGTGGGGGACCGCAGGATCCGTGTATCGGCCGGTGGCTACCGCGCCACGTCCTGTGAGGTCGAACCGGATTTCTCCTCCGCGGCGTTCCCCGTGATGGCGCTCGCGTTCGTGGAGGGTCGTGTGCGGGTGAGGAAACTCGCGCTCGCTCGGCTGCAGGGTGACGAACGGCTGCTCGATGTTGCGCGGTCGATGGGACTGTCGGTCTCCGTCGCCGGTGGTGACATCCTCGTCGAGCGGACGCGCGGGAGCCGTCTATCGCCAGTGGACCTCGACCTCGGCGATGCGAGTGACCTCGTGCCGGCGGTGGCGGTCGCGTGCGCAGCGACAGAGGGAACGAGTGTCATCCGGGGAGTGGGGTTCATCCGCAACAAGGAGAGCGACCGCATCGGGGCACTGGTGGACTGCCTGCGCCGAATCGGAGTTGACGCCCGTGAGGACGGGGACGGCCTCACCGTCACCGGGGGTGGCCGGATCGGCTGCGCCGCAGCGGTGCCCACGCACCACGACCACAGGCTTGCCATGGCGTTCTCGTTGCCGGCGGCGGGTGGACACTCCATGGTCATCGACGATCCAGGTGTGGTCTCCAAGAGCTGGCCGTCGTACTTCGCAGACATGCAGGGGGTGCTGGGGCCCGCCACCACCGGCAACTAGCCTCGATGTGTCATGCATCCGTACGTCAAGCAACTGGACGTCGTGGCCTTCGATGTCGACGGCACACTGACCGTCCGCGACTGTGTCGTGCCATTCCTCGCCGGCGTTGCCGGTCCGCTGCGGACGGTCCGAGCCGCCGCGGGCCTGGTCCCGTTGGCGGCGGTCCGTGACCCCGGTGCACGGCGGGACCGCGCCAAGCGGTCGCTCGTGCGGGGGTGCGTGGCGGGGCTGGCCGAGGACGAACTCCGCGGGCGCGGCGAGATCTTTGCCCGCAGGGTTGCCGGCGGCTGGATGCGCGACGACGTCATGAACAGGCTGCGCGTTCACCAGGATGCGGGCGACGTGGTGGTGCTGGTGTCCGCGTCCATCGATGCATACCTCGAGCCTCTCGGGGACATCCTCGAGGTGGACGCGGTGCTGTGCACGCAGCTGGAGTACGCGGATGGTGTCGCCACCGGCGAACTGGCGGGGGAGAACTGCCGGGGCGCGGAAAAGGTGCGTCGGCTCATTGAGTGGGCCGGACCCGCGGGTTTCGGGGGGGACGACTGGCTGTCCGCCGCATACGGCGATTCCTCCGGGGACGACGAGATGCTCCGCATGGCGCGAGAGGCGGTGAGGGTCTCCGCGGGAGACCTCCCGTCGTGATCGCGGCCCTGGTGCGCGAGGCGCGTCCGAAGCAGTGGCTGAAGAACGTGCTGGTGTTCGCCGCCCCGGCGGCACTCGGGTCGGTGACCGGGCGGTTGGTGAGGGATGCGGTGCTCGTGTTCGTGGCGTTCTGTCTCACGGCGAGCGGGACGTATTTCTGGAACGACGTGAAGGACGTGGATGCCGACCGACAGCACCCGCGGAAGAAGAACAGACCGGTCGCGAGCGGCGCGATCCCGTTGCCGGTGGCGATGGCCGTGGGCACCCTGCTCCTGGTCGGGGGACCGGCACTTGCGTTCGCGGTGCGGGCGGAGGCCGGTGGCATCGTTGCGCTGTATGGCGTGCTCACCGTCGGCTACAGCACGGTGCTGAAGCACGTCGCCGTCGTCGACCTCGCGATCGTGGCCAGTGGGTTCGTCCTGCGTGCCATGGCGGGAGCCGCGGGGACGGACACGCGGATGTCCACGTGGTTCGTGCTCTGCACATCGTTCGGGTCTTTCTTCATTGTCACGGGCAAGCGCCACGCGGAACTGGCCGCCATGGGGGACGGGGCCACCGCCACGCGTCGTTCGCTGGCCGCCTACACACTGCCCTTCCTGAAGCAGGTGCTCGGCGTGTCGTGCACCGCCACCGTGGTGTCGTACTGCCTGTGGGCCTTCGAGAACGGCGAGAACTCGGCCACCGCGGTGCCGTGGCATGCCCTGTCCATTGTTCCGATGGTGCTGGCGTTGTTGCGCTACCTGTTGCTGATCGAGCGCGGGGAGGGGGAGTCTCCTGAGGAGATCTTCACCTCCGACCGCGCGATCCAGGCATACGGTGCGCTGTGGCTCGTCGTGTACGCGCTCGGAGTCCAGGCAGGATGACACGATGACGCGACAGAGCCTCTCGGGATGGGGACGCACCGCCTTTTCCGTGGCCCGCACGATGGTGCCGGGTTCCGAGGATGATGTGCGCCGTGTCGCCACGGCACCGGGCCCGCGCGGAGCGGTTGCCCGCGGGCTCGGGCGTTCCTACGGCGCGGCCGCGCAGAACGCGGGCGGGACCGTCCTCCTCATGCCTGATTGTGCCGTGGGCCGGAGCTTTGCTCTCGACCCAGTGGCCGGAACCGTGGTGGCTCCCGCCGGGATGAGCCTGGACGAGGTTCTGAAGCGGGTGGTTCCGCAGGGATGGTTCGTGCCGGTGACCCCGGGCACGAGATTCGTGACGGTGGGCGGTGCGATCGCATCGGACGTGCACGGGAAGAACCACCATGTTGACGGCAGTTTCGGCGAGCACGTGCGTTCGATGAGGGTGCTCCTCTCCTCAGGTGAGGTGGTGACACTCTCTGCGACGGAGCGTCCCGAATGGTTCTGGGCGACCGTGGGCGGCATGGGCCTGACCGGCGTGATTCTCGACGCCGAGTTCTCGCTCCTTCCGATCCGTTCGTCGCGGGTGCGGGTGGAGACTGAACGTCTCGCCGACTTCGATGCCGTGGTGGCGGCGATGTCCCCCGGCGGCGACGACAGCTACCGCTATTCGGTCGCATGGGTGGACCTGCTCGCCACCGGCCGGTCCACGGGGCGCGGTGTGCTCACCCGCGGCGACCCCGCCGACGCCTCGGAGGCAGGAGGAGGTGACCCGCTTGCGTACGACCCGAAGGTGAGGGTCGCGGCGCCGTCATGGGTGCCGAACGGACTGCTGAACAAGGCCTCCATCCGTGTCTTCAACGAGGCCTGGTACCGCAAGGCCCCGTCGAAGCGGCATGTGGGCATCGAATCCATACCGACTTTCTTCCATCCGCTCGACGGTGTGCGTCGCTGGAACCACCTGTACGGGCCGGCAGGTTTCATCCAGTACCAGTTCATCGTGCCGTTGTCCGAGGTGGACGTGCTGCGGCGAGTCATTGAGGCGTTCGCCGCGCGGGGCGTGGCGTCGTTCCTGGCGGTGCTGAAGCGCATGGGCCCGCAGAACGCCGCACCGATGAGTTTCCCCACCGAGGGATGGACCCTCACCCTCGACATGGGTGCAGGAATCCGCGGCCTCGCCGAGCTTCTCGCCTCCGTCGACACAATGGTGCTCGATGCCGGTGGCCGTCACTACCTGGCGAAGGACTCCCACGTGTCGCCCGCCGCGGTCCGACGCGGGTACGCACGCTTCGGTGAATGGCAACAGGTACGGCAGGCGATGGACCCTGCCGGCACGTGGAACAGTGACCTGGCACGACGGCTGGGTCTTCTCGAGGGAGGGTCACACGCATGAGGAACGGGGTGGGGGTGCCACAGCACATCGTGCTGTTCGGTGGAACCAGTGAGATCGGACTGGCGGTCCTCGAGGGCCTGGTGAGACCGGGGGTTGCCCATGTGCCACTGGTGTGCCGTGACGTCGAGGCGGGCGGTCGGGCCGCATCCGCCATGGGCAACCTGGATGACGATGTCCACGTCGAGGTCGTGCGCTTCGACGCGGCGGATGCGGGGGCGATGTCCGATGTTGTCGGTGAGGTCTGTTCGGCCTCGGGCGACATCGACGTGGCTGTGGTAGCCCAGGGTCTCCTCGGACAGGATGCGGATCATTTCTCCGGCACGGGGACGCTCGTGGACGTCATGGCCGTGAATGCCACAGCCACGATTGCTCTCCTGTACGCCCTCGCAACGAGGATGCGTGAGCAGGGGTACGGACGCATTGTGCTCCTGTCATCGGTGGCGGGACAGCGCCCGCGCAGGTCGAACCCCGTTTACGGGGCCTCGAAGGCTGCGGTGGACACGTTCGCCACGGCCCTCGACCACGAGCTGGAGGGCACAGGTGTCTCCATCCTGGTGGTGCGCCCGGGGTTCGTGGAGACGCGGATGACAGCGGGCATGAAGAAGGCCCCGTTCTCCACCACGCCGAAGGGCGTGGCTGACGTGGTGGTGCCCGCGGTGAACTCCTCCCGGCGGGTTGTCTGGGCGCCGCGCATCCTCTCCACGGTGTTCGCGGTGTTCCGTCTGCTCCCCGAGAAGGTGTGGCGGAGGCTCCCGCTCAACTGAGAGCGAGCCGTCATCCCTCAGGGAATCGCGCCGAACACCACGTACAGACCCGTCACGGTGACGAGCCCGGCCCCGAGCACGAGAACCGTGAGTGGCCACCACGTCTCCTCGTCGTCGCGAAGGTGCCGTGCCGCCGGGATGAGCATGGGGAATGCGGTGTAGAGGAAGCGCGGTCGCGCGGTGACGGTGGCGGGGAGGAGCATCAGGAAGATCACCACGGCGCTGTACGCGGTGTACATCGCGGGCAGTCGGTGGCGGCGCAGGCACCAGATTCCGAGGACAAGTGCCCCGACGGAAGCGGTGGTGAGCATGCTCGTGGGGGATGAGATGGGGTTCAGGAAGAAGTCGACGGTGCGGGTGACGGCCGTGCCGCCGAAGCTCGTGCCCTCTCGCCATGCCTCGCGCTGCACGCGGAACCAGGGCCAGGGCTCACCGGTGTGGTGGCGGAGAAACACCATGAACCCCACGAAGCCGACGGGAGAGAGAACAGGGGCCCACAAGGACCGCCAGTCACGGTTGCGACGGATGGCGAGCAGGGACGCAACCGCGCACGCGGCCACGAGGGCGACGGCGTTCGGTCGTGCCGCGGTGCCGAAGGCTGCGAGCACCCCGGCCAGCACCCACCTCTGCCGTGCGAGCGCGAGGAACACGAGCGCAGCGAGTGTCAGCATGAGGGCCTCGGAATACGTCCAACTGAGGACGAAACTGCCCGGGAAGAGCGACGCAACGATCATCGTCTTCTCTGCGGTGCGGGCGTCATGGAGTTCCCTCGCGATGAGCCCGATGAGCAGAACGAACAGCCCCCCGAGCAGGAAGTTCATCAGCAGCGCCGCACTCACTGGTCCCCCCGGGAGCAGGAAGTCGAGATAGCGGACGGTGCGCGGGAACAACGGGAAGAACGCCGCCCGCGCATCGCTCACGAAGTAGGTGACATCGGGCCGGATGGACCGCGGGTAACCCATCCTCGTGACATCCAGGTACCAGTGTCCGTCCCAGCTGTCGAGCGCGCGGACCACCGCGTGGAGACCCTCTACGGGGACCTTCTCCTCCCATCGGTCGCGAACGGCGTGGGCGGAGATCCCCACTCCGATGCCGAGGAGCACGAGGACGCGGCTGAGCAGGTAGGCCCACACCCCCCTGTAGACGGCGCGCGTCCAGTCGACGGGGGCGGTGGTGTCGGTGGCGAGTGTCGAAGTCATGGGTCAGAGGCGTGCAACGTCGAGAATACGACGCCTCGGACCCCTCGCCGGTGCACTCCAGCCGGCCATCACGAGCCATGACAGCACCCGCCTGCGGTGGCCCGCATAGGGCTGCATGGTGCGGTGCATCTCCTCGTCGGTGCCGCGTGCCCTGCCCTCGAGTGCCCAGGCGACCGTGTTCTTCACGTGGAAATCACCGAACTCGAGGGCATCGGGGTCACCGAACGCGGTGTGGCCCGCCACGGCCGCGGTCCAGATTCCGACACCGGGGATGAGACGGAGCGACTCGGTGCGGGCATGTGCATCGAGCTCGCTGCGCCAGCCGGTGAGCAGCCGCTCGCCGTGGCGTGCCACGTTGCGGATGGTCTCGGCGCGTCGGCGCTCCACCCCGAGCAGGTGCCACTCGTGGTACGGCACCGACAGGAGCGTGTCGGGTGCAGGGGGTGCGTGCAGATGGACGCCATCGACCTCGATCGGTTGGCCCCAGGTGCGGCAGATGCGGCCCCACTGGCCGATGGCCTCACGCGCGGTGACGCGCTGGGCCAGCACCGCGGGGATGAGCTCGTGGTAGGGCGTGTCGGTGCGGGCCAGCCTGAGGTGGCCGTACCGGGCCATCGCGTCGGCCACGGCCCGGTGGTGGGGCTCCACGTCGTGGCCGGCATCCGCATCCCCGAGGAGCGGATGGGTGTCGCGCACCTCGGCGTCGCACCCGGGAACCGACACCTCCACCCGACCATCGGCGGTCTGGCGGAGGTGCAGTGCCGTTGCACGACCGTCCCGGTCGAGCGTTGCCCTGGCCACCCAGTCGGGGCCCACGACGGTCGTGGGGTCGTTGACTCCGTTGCGCAGGGAGGAGAGTGTGGCCCCGAGGTGGTGTCGCGTCAGGTGGGCCATCGCCGAATGGTAACTGCGACCTGTGGGCCGTGGGACGATGGGACATGGCAGACATCGAGACTTCCCGGCCCCGCGAGGGCATCGTTCGGATCACCATGAACAGGCCGGCGTCGCTGAACGCGATGACCTCGGCAATGGTGTCGGAACTGCATGACACGCTCGATTCCGTCTCGCGGGATCGCGAGTGCAGGGTGGTGGTGCTGACAGGTGCGGGCAGGGGGTTCTGTGCCGGTCTCGACCTCGGCGGCTACGGCGAAGCCCCCGGATTCGAATGGAAGGGGCGTGTGGAACGGGGTTTTGCTGTCCAACGGCACATTGCGTCCCTGATACCGCGCCTGAGATCGCTGCCGCAACCGGTCATCGCAGCGGTGAACGGCCCTGCAGCCGGCGGCGGGTTCGCACTGGTGCTGGGATCCGACATCCGTATCGCTGCCGAGAGTGCGCGGTTCAACGCCGCGTTCATACGGATCGGTCTCAGTGCGTGCGACATCGGCACGAGCTGGCTGCTGCCCCGCATCGTCGGGGCGGCCAGGGCACAGGAGCTGATGCTGACCGGTCGGCTCTTCGGTGCCGACGAGGCACTGCGCATCGGTCTCGTCACCGACGTGGTGCCCGATGATGCATTGGAGGACGCAGTCCTCGCAAAGGCCGCCGAGATCATGGCCAACTCACCGGTCGGGGTGATGCTGACGAAGGAGGGGATGTGGTCCGCACTCGAGATCCCCGGCCTCCAGGCGGCGATCGACCTGGAGAACCGTCAGCAGATCATGGCTTCGTTGTCCGACGATGCGGCAGAGGCGCGACGTGCACGGGCCGAGCGAAGGGACCCCCGCTACCTGTCCTGACACAGAGTCCTCCACCGGCATCGGTGTCACACGGGCCGAGCGAGTAGTTTGACTGTGTGGACGACCGCGAGATCATGTCATGGGAGAAGTTCGGAGTTGCCAGCCGTGAGCTCGCCTCCCAGATTGCAGATTCCGGGTACGACCCCGACATCATCCTTGCGATCGCCCGGGGCGGCCTGCTGGCGGCGGGTGCCCTGGGGTACGCACTCGCGGTGAAGAACCTCTACACCATGAACGTCGAGTTCTACACGGGTGTCGAGGAACGGCTCCCCGTGCCGATGATCCTCCCGCCGGTCCCCGATCTCGTGGAGCTGCGCTTCGCACGCGTGCTCGTGGTCGATGACGTTGCCGACACCGGCCACACCCTGAAGGTCGTCGAGGAGTTCTTCAAGGGCCGCGTCAAGGAGGTCCGCACCGCGGTGCTCTACGAGAAGCCACGCTCGGTGGTGAAGTGCGACTACGCCTGGAAGAAGACCGACCTGTGGATCAACTTCCCCTGGAGCGACAAGGACCCGGTGGTCAAGCGCGCCAACATGGTGCGCGACGCCTGACAGTCCGGACCCCGGCGGGCACCCGCAGGTCAGTCGAGCGCGATGGATGTGTCGAGGACCTCGTTCGTCCCGAGGTCGGCTGCGGTCAGGCCCTTCTTCGGCTTCGTGCCACCCGCCTCGAAGATCGGGACGGCGGTCTCGATGAACGCCTGCACGCGGTCGGCATCGAAGGAACCGAGGACGCCGTCGGGGCCGTTCGCCACGATGCCGTCGGACATCTGCTTCTCGAGCGACGCGACCGCCTGGTCCATGTCGTAGACCCATGCATTGTTGTACTGCAGGACTGCGTCAACGATGATCTCGTTGGCCCTGTCCGGTGCACCCACGTAGTCCTTGAGGGACTGCTGGATCGCGGGCACGAGCTTGGTCAGGCACTCCTTGTTGGTTGCGAGCGCGTCGGGCGTGAGTGCCAGCACCTGTGCGTACGGCTGCCAGCCGGTGTCGTGGACCAACTGGTACGCGACCGGCTTCAGCCACTTGTCGAGCTTCTTCTCGTAGAAGAAGGGCTCGGACGTGGCGAATCCCTGCTGTGCGTCCTTGCCGCCGGCGGCGAGGTAGGACGCCGGGGTTCCGTCATAGGTGCCGTCGGTCTGTGCCGCATCGAGGATTCCCGCACCGATCAGGTAGTCAATGAAGGTCACGCCGTTGAAGTAGCGGACCTTCACGCCCTTGTCCTTCAGGTCGGCGATGGACTTCACGTCGGGATAGGTGGCGGGGTCCCACATGATGATCTGGGGGTTCTTGATGAAAGGCGTGAACACGCCGACCGTGGGTTTCTCGCCGGAGAAACTGATCGACGCGTCCGTGTTGACGAACCCCATCAGCACCTCGGGCTTCGAGTACAGCTCGGCGGTGACGGAGCCGTACCCGATGGCGGGTCCACCGGCCCTGATCTCCACCTGCACGCCGGTCGGGCGTCCACCCGACCAGAGATCGCCGCGCACGGCGCCCTTCGTGGTGTCCACGACGTAGTTCGGGCCTACCAGGTTGTAGACGAATCCGTGCTCGGCCTGCGGGTTCCAGTCGGTCTGGATGACGACGTTCGCCGGGCACACACCGCGGAGGTCGAGTCCGATCTCGGGCACGGTGGAGTCGGGCACAACGGTCTCCTCCGTCGTGGCACCTCCGCCGCACGAGGCGACGACGAGGGCGATGGCGCACGCGGCCATCACACGGCGACGGGGGTTACCGATCCTGCGCTTCATGATGTCTCCTTGAGGGAACCGTCTCACTGGCCCCTGACGGGCATGTGCCAGCGACCGATGACTCTACGGGACAGCCAACCGAAAAAGAGGAAGACGGACAGACCTAGGAGGCTCGCGAGGATGATGGAGGCAATGAGTTCCCCGCCCCAAAGACGCTGTCTGTAGATGTCGATCTGGGCCCCTATGCCCACCGTGCCTGCGCCACGGAAGTAGAAGTCGCCCACCACCGCCCCGATCACCGACAGACCCGCGGCGGTGCGCAGCCCGACGAAGATGCTGGGCAGCGCGGCGGGCAGCTGGAGCTTCGTGAGCCGGGTCCAGCGGCCGGCCCGGTGAAGGGTGAACAGGTCGTGTTGCGAGGGCTCGGCCGAGAGCAGGCCGAAGAGCGTGTTCG
Source organism: Acidimicrobiales bacterium (assembly GCA_046093205.1). Lineage (GTDB taxonomy): Bacteria > Actinomycetota > Acidimicrobiia > Acidimicrobiales > Ilumatobacteraceae > UBA2093. Next base: position 3,629 of record JBJTFB010000056.1, on the reverse strand, counting down.
ACACCACCGGGAACACCGAGATGAGGATGACCACCAGCACTCGCTGGGTGCGCGTGTCGTCGATCAGCGCACGGATGAGCGGTGTGAGTGCGAGGACAGGGGCGGACTGGACCGCCACGAGGTACGGCCAGGTTGCCCGCTCGAGCCACTTCCTGGTGCTCATCACGAGGGCGAGAAGCACCCCGATGACGATGGTGAATGCGAGGCCGGTAAGTGCAACCTTCGCGGAGTCCCACAGCGACACGAGAATCGGTTGGAGCCCCCGTCTGTCGCCGCTGCGCCACACGAGAAACCCTTCTGCGACGACGGTGTGTGGTGCCGGCAGCAGGAATCGCTTGTGCGGGGGCAGCAGCACTTCCGACACCAGGTACCACACACCGATGAACAGGACGAAGACCACCGCCGGACCGGTTGCCTCCCCGAGGCGCGAGAGAATCCGGCTGCGGGCTGCGACGCGGGTGTCGGTGTTCATGCCTCGACCTCTCTCAGCGCCCTCGAGACCTGTGCGCATGTGTCGCCGAAGGCGGCCTCGTAGCGCAGGTCGTGTGTGCGGGGGAAGGGGAACGGCACGGGGATGTCGGCCACGATGCGCCCGGGCCTCGGGGACATCACGACAACACGCGACGACAGGTACACGGCCTCGGCGACGGAGTGCGTGACGAAGAGTCCTGCGAAGCCCTCGCGGCAGAAGAGGTCCTGGAGCTCGTCGTTCAGGCGTTCCCGCGTCATCTCGTCGAGTGCCCCGAACGGTTCGTCGAAGAGGAAGACCCCCGGTCGCAGCACCAGCGAGCGTGCGAGGGACACACGCATGCGCATGCCACCGGACAACTGCCGGGGAAGGTGGCCCGCCCAGTCGGTCAGGCCGACCGTGCCGAGTGCCTCGCGCACCCGTGCGGAGCGTTCCTCCTTGTCCATCCCCTCGAGTTCTGCGAAGAGCGACACGTTGCCCTCCACGGTGCGCCAGGGGAGGAGGGTGGCGTCCTGGAAGACGTAGCCGACCGCTGATCCGCCGGACTCCACCCGACCGCCGGTTGCGTTCTCGAGCCCGGAGGCGACACGAAGCAGGGTGGACTTTCCGCACCCACTCGGGCCGACGATGGCGACGAATTCGCCGCCCCCGACAGTGAGGCTGACGGAGTCGAGTGCCCGTGTGCCGTCGGGGAATGTGACCGACACGGTCTCGAACGTCAAGGAGGCGAGTGTCAACTGATCTCCCTGCGCGCAGTCATGACCCGGTGCAGCAGTCGGGTCTCATCCGACATGATCCCGTCGACTCCGAGATCGAGGAGACGGTGCATGTCGTGCTCGTCGTTGACGGTCCACACATGGACCTGCATGCCCACAGCGTGGCAGGCATCCACGAAACGGCGAGTGACGACGCGCACCGGCCCTTGTTGCTCGGGGACCTGCGCGGCAAGTGCGGGCGAGCGCACGGGCAGCACTCGCGGCGCACGGGAATGGAGCAGGAGTCGCGCCACCTCGCGCGGCCCCGTGGACGTGCAGAGCCGGTCGCCGAACCGCGCGCGGAAGCGTGAGAGGCGCGAGTCGCTGAAGGAGCCGAAACAGACCCGGTCGAGGCTGTCGATTGACCCGAGGAAGCGTGCCAGTGGCTCCTCCGCCTCGGCTGTCTTGCAGTCGATGTTGATGCGCAGCGCGGGCCATGTGGAGAACACCTCCTCGAGGCGCGGTATCGGTTCGCGACCCGCGACCCGTGCCCTCTCGATGACACTCCAGGGCGTCTCCTCGATTCGTCCCCTGATCCCGCACGTGCGTTCGAGGTCGTGGTCGTGGAATGCGACAAGCACACCGTCGGAGGTGACGTGCACATCGGTCTCCACGTGGGTGTAGCCGAGTTCGACCGCATCCTGGAAAGCCGCCATCGTGTTCTCGGGAGCCCCAGAGGTGCCCCCGCGGTGTGCGAACGCAATGGGTCCGTCGTGGTCGAGAAAGGGATGCCGTGCGGGCATCAGATGGATCGGCCGGCTGCCGCCCAGTACTCGTCCTTCAGCAGTCGCTTGTAGAGCTTGCCCGTGGGGTGACGGGGAAGCTCCGCGCGGAAGTCGACCGACCTGGGGCACTTGACATCGGCGAGCTGCGACCGGCAGTACGCGATGAGTTCCTTCTCGAGCGCCTTCGCCTCGTCCACGCTCGCGGGCATGGTCTTGGGCTGCACCACGGCCTTCACCTCCTCGCCGAAGTCCTCGTTCGGCACGCCGAAGACAGCGACGTCGACCACCTTCGGGTGGTTGACGAGGACGTTCTCGGACTCCTGCGGATAGATGTTCACACCGCCCGAGATGATCATGAAGGCCTTGCGGTCGGTGAGGTACAGGAAGTTGTCGGCGTCGAGATACCCGACGTCCCCGAGCGTGCTCCAGCCTCGGCCCTTCGGGTCGCGCGAGCTCTTCGTCTTCTCGGGGTCGTTGTGGTACTCGAACTGACCCCCACCCTCGAAGAAGATGGTCCCCGACTCGCCCTGGGGCACCTCGTTGCCTTCCTCGTCGCAGATGTGCACCTTGCCCACCAGTGCAGTTCCCACCGTCCCCGGGTGTGCCAGCCACATGTCGGAGTTGCAGTACACGAACCCGTTGCCCTCGGTGCCGGCGTAGTACTCGTGGATGATCGGGCCCCACCACTCGATCATCGCGCGCTTGGTCTCCACCGGGCACGGTGCCGCAGCGTGGATGACCACCTCGAGGCTGGAGACGTCATGGGCGAGCCTCACCTCGGGGTCAAGTTTGAGCATGCGGATGAACATCGTCGGCACGAGCTGGCTGTGGGTGACCCTGTGGCGCTCGACGAGCCGGAGGTACTCCTCGGGGTCGAAGTGCTCCATGACGACCGTGGTGCCCCCGTGGGAGTGCACAGACATGTTGAAGCGCAGCGGGGCCGCGTGGTACAGCGGGGCGGGGGAGAGATACACCATCTCCTCGCGGTACTTGTACAGGCCCTGGGTGAGCGGCTGGCCGAGGCCTGCCGCGGTACCGAGGGGCGTGCCGGGGAACGGCTTGGCGACTCCCTTGGGCATGCCGGTGGTGCCGCTCGAGTACAGCATGTCGGTGCCGTCGACGGGATCGACGAGCGGCGCCTCACTGGCGGAGTCCACCACGGACTCGAAGGAGTCGTACCCGGGCACGGTGCCGTCGATCATCAGGCGCAGCGACACGTTCGGGATCTCATCTGCGATCTCGAGCGCCTGGTCGGCCTTGTACTTGGTGGTGATGAAGGCCTTCGCGGCACAGTCGTTGATGATGTAGGCGAGCTCGGCCTTCGTGAGGCGGCTGGAGCACGCCGTGTACACGGTGCCTGCGTAGTGGCAGCCCCAGATGACCTCCAGGTAGCGCTCGTGGTTCTCCATGCACAGGGCCACGTGGTCACCGGGCTTGATGCCCGCCTCCCGCAGCACGTTCGCCAGCCGCACCGCTGCCCGGTGGAGCTCGGAATACGTGGTGACCTTGCCCGATGAGGCCTGGATCACTGCGGGACGGTCGGGGGCTGACTCTGCATACACGCCTGGGTACATGCCCGAACGCTAACCCAATGACGGGAGTCACATCCCAGCCGACGGGGTCAGGAATCGGAGCCGGAGTCGGGGTGCCGTAAAGTCCGAGCCATACCTCCCACAGGAC
>JBJTFB010000055.1:0-5239 GCA_046093205.1 Acidimicrobiales bacterium | reverse complement strand
CTGTTTGTGGAGGCCGACCCGGAGGGGAGTGTGGTGCTGCGCACGCACACGTCACCGGTGCAGATCAGGGTGATGCAGGAGTGGCCACCGCCGATCTACGCGATCATGCCGGGCCGGGTGTTCCGCAAGGAGACCCCGGACGCCACGCACATGCCGGTGTTCCACCAGATCGAGGGTCTCGTCATCGACAGGGACATCACCTTTGCCCATCTCGCAGGCACGATCGAGGCGTTCACGAAGGCGTTTTTCGGTGACAATTTCACCAGCCGTCTCCGACCGTCGTACTTCCCGTTCACCGAGCCGAGCGCTGAGTTCGACATCCGCCGGCCAGACGGTTCGTGGATTGAGCTGGGCGGCTGCGGCATGGTGCACCCTCGCGTCCTGCGCGCGGCCGGCCTCGACCCGGAGGAGTGGAGCGGGTTCGCGTTCGGGTTCGGCATCGACAGGATGGCCAAGGAACGCCACGGGATCGACGACATCCGGGAGATGTACTCGAACGACGTTCGTTTCCTGGAGCAGTTCCCGTGAGGGTGCTTCTCTCCGTTCTGCGCGAGATGGCGGATCTCCCCGGAGATCCCGGCACGGTCGCCGATGCGATGAACCGGCTCGGGATGGCGGTTGAGTCCGTCGAGCACACCGGTGCGCCGGTGTCCGGGGTGGTCACCGCTCGCATCGTGCGGACCGAGAAGCATCCCGACGCGGCGAAGGTGACGCGGTGCTGGGTGGACGCGGGTGACGGCTCCGAGCGGCACGTGTGGTGCGGTGCCACGAACATGGGCCCGGGCGACGTGGTGCCACTGGCGACCATCGGCACGAGGATGCCGGACGGACGCGAGATCTCCCGCCGGGGCATCCTCGGCATCGACTCCGAGGGGATGTTGTGCTCGCCGGTTGAGATCGGCATCACCGACGAAGCGTCCGGGCTTCTCATCCTCCCCGCAGGAACCGCAATCGGAGTGGACCCCTTCTCCGTGCTTGGCATCGAACCCGACATGGTCTTCGTTCTTGATCTCACCCGCAACCGTCCAGACTGCTGGGGTCACCTCGGCATCGCGCGCGATCTTGCCGCCCATTTCGGTTGCGCAGTGCGCGGACCGCACGTCGTGCAGGTGGCCACCGGTGACCCGGTCGACGTCCCGGTCACCATCACGGCCGGAGAGCGGTGCGGCATGTTCTCGGCGGTTGCGGTCTCCGGTGTGAGAGTCGGTCCGTCCCCTGCATGGGTCGCCGGTCGGCTCTCGCGGATGGGCATGCGCCCGATCAACAACGTGGTTGATGCGTCCAACCTGGTGATGCTCGAGCTGAACCAACCGAACCATGCGTATGACCTCGATGTCGTCGGGGGCTTCGACGTGAGGCTGGCGAGCGAGGGCGAGCATCTCGTCACCCTGGACGGCAACGAGCGGGTTCTCGGCGTGGACGACCTGCTCATCTGCAACGCCTCCAGTGCCGAACCCGTCGGCCTTGCGGGAATCATGGGCGGCCTCAACAGCGAGGTCACGGACGCCACAACCCGGCTCGCGCTCGAGGTTGCATGGTTCACCCCCGACCCTGTGCGCTTCTCGGTGAACCGGCTGAACCTCCGCAGCGAGGCATCCGTGCGCTTCGAGAGGGGAGTCGACCCCGGTGGCGTCGCGCTAGCGATCCGTCGTTTCGTCACGATCCTGTCGGAGACCTGTCCCGGTGTCACTCTTCACGGGGACGGCACGCGCATCGAGACGGAGTCGCTCCCGCGTCCCGGCTCGTTTCATGTGCGCACGGAACGGGTGCGCAGGTCACTCGGGATCGCACCCGACGGTGCACGGATGGCGGAACTGCTCGCGCCACTCGGGTTCATCGTGGTGCCCGACGGGTCCGGAGCGTCCGTCACGGCCCCCGGCTGGCGCCCCGACTGCACAGAGGAGATCGACATCGTCGAGGAGATCGCGCGACACCACGGCTACGACGCGCTCGGCAAGTCGGTACCGAAGTCGGCGGTCCACGGACATCTCACCCGCATGCAGCAGAGGCGGAGGGACCTGCGCCGGGTGCTCGTGGGACTCGGTCTCGACGAGGTGATGCCGATGCCGTTCCTCGCCCCCGGTGATCTCGGTGCGGTCGGCCTCGACGGTTCGCAACACCTGCGGATCGCGAACCCGCTGGTCGCGGAGGAGTCCGTCCTCCGCACGTCACTGCGACCGGGACTGTTGCGCACCGTGAGGTACAACCAGTCGCACCGTTCCCAGCGCATCTCGCTGTTCGAGATCGGCCATGTGTACCCGCCGGGCAAGGGGCAGTTGCCCGAGGAGGCGGAGCACCTCGGTGTGATGATGTCGGGTGCCGACGTGTCTGCTGCGCTCGCGGTGTGGTCGGAAGTGGGCGATGCACTGTCGGTGGGAGCACAACTCGATCAGTCACGCATCCCGGCCGGGCTCCATCCGACACGTTCCGCCGCGCTCGCACGCGGGAAACGGATCATCGGTGCGGTCGGGGAGGTGCACCCCGAAGTGCTCGATCATCTCGGTATCGAGGGACGTGTCGCCATCCTCGAGCTCGACCTCTCGGTTCTCCTGAACGAGCTGCCGAAGCCGCAGCAGGCCCGCGCGTTGAACCGTCTCCCCTCGAGCGACCTCGACCTCGCGTTCGTTCTGCCTGACTCCGTTCCCGCTGTCGATCTGCACAGGGTCCTGCGGCAGGCGACAGGCAAGCGTTTGGTGTCGCTCGAACTGTTCGACACCTACCGCGGTGCCGGGGTTCCCGAGGGTTCCCGCAGCCTCGCGTTCCGGCTGCGCCTGCAGGACGAGAAGTCGTCGGTGTCGGACGAGATGGTGGCCGCGGTGAGGGAGGCCTGCAGCAAGGCAGCGGCGTCACTCGGGGCAGAACTGCGCGGGTGAGCGGCCGGGCCCTGCGTCAGTTGACGCTCGGGTCCTCCGGGAAATCGGCGAAACGCCGCAGGGTCCCGGTCTGTCGCGCGAGAACTGCGCGCCACAGCGTCAGCGGTTCGGGATCGAAGATGTCCTGCGTCACGGAGTGCACCACGTACCAGCCGGCGTCGCCGATCTCGTCGTCAAGTTGCCCCGGGGCCCAGCCCGAGTATCCCCGGAAGACCCTCCAGGGGCCGGTCAGGTCGTCGGGGGATTCCCCGGTGAGGTCGACAGACCGCAAGCCCTCCGTGGTGGCGGTCAGGCAGAGAAAGGAATCGGGCGAGACGGGTCCGCCCTCGAAGATGCCGTGCGGGGGCGCGGAATGCGAGAGCCACTCGCCGAGTGCCCCGGCGAGGACCGGCTCCTGCGTGTTGCGCGGTCTGTTGATGATGACCCCGAGAGTCCCGTCGTCGGCGTCGTGATGGAGTACCTGCACCACGGTGCGGGCAAAGTTCGGGTCGACAATGGAGGGGGCGGCGACGAGGAGAGCACCGGCACCCACTGGAATGGTTGCATAATCATGCATGAGACTGTATGGTAATGCATGTATGACACGCGTGGGGATCATCGGGGCATCGGGGTACACAGGTGCCGAACTTCTGCGGCTCCTGGCAGGCCACCCAAACATGGAGGTGGCCGTGGCCACCGGCGACACGCAGGCGGGAACCCTTGCGGCGTCCCTGTACCCGTCACTGTCTGCCGCGTACCCGGACCTCGTGTTCTCCGAGTTCGACCCCGACGGTGTCGACGGCCTCGATGTCGTCTTTCTCGGACTGCCTCATGAGGCATCCATGGAGATCGTGCCCCGGATAAGGACGAGGGTCGGGTGCATCGTCGATCTGTCGGCTGCGTACAGATTGAAGGATGCCTCCCTGTACCCGAGGTGGTACGGCTTCGAGCACACCCAGCCGGCCGAACTGGCCCGCGCCGTGTACGGCCTCCCCGAGATCCATCGCGAGGAGCTGCGTGGTGCCACCCTCATCGCAACTCCCGGTTGCTACGTGACCGCGGCGACACTTGCACTCGCACCCCTGCTGCGGGCCGGAATGGTGGAGAACACGGGGATCATCGTGGATGCAGCGTCCGGGGTCAGCGGTGCGGGTCGCGCGACCAAGCCCGGGTCGATGTTCTGCGCCGTCGACGAGGACTTCAGCGCATACGGCCTCCTCGACCACCGTCACACCCCGGAGATCGAGTCGAACCTCGGCGCCACCGTGCTCTTCACGCCGCATCTTGCGCCGATGAACAGGGGAATCCTCGCCACCTGTTACGCGAAGCCGGCCCAGAAGGTCACCACGGCATCGCTGCTGGCGGCGTTAGCACGGTTCTACGCCGACGAGCCGTTCGTCGTGGTCGGGAAGGGACTTCCGGGCACGAAGGCAACGCTCGGGTCGAACTCCGTACACATCACTGCCCGTTACGACGAGCGGACGGGGACGGTCATCGTTCTCGCGGCGGAGGACAACCTCACAAAGGGTGCCTCGGGGGGTGCCGTGCAGTCGGCGAACGTCGCTCTCGGCCTGCCAGAGACGGCCGGTCTGCCGACGGTGGGGATGTACCCGTGAGCGACGGCACGACAGCCGACGTTCTGGTGGAGGCCCTGCCCTACATCAGGCGCTTCTCGGGTCGCACGGTCGTCGTGAAGTACGGCGGAAACGCGCTCGCGGGGGCGTCAGAGCAGGACGCGCTCTCCCTGTTCGCCGAGGACATCGTGCTGATGCACACGGTCGGCATCCGGCCTGTGGTGGTGCACGGGGGTGGCCCGCAGATCTCCGCCATGCTCGACAGACTCGGCATCGAGACCGGGTTCGTGAACGGGCTCCGGGTCACTGACGGGCCGACCCTCGATGTGGTGCGGATGGTGCTGAACGGGGACGTCAATCCGCGGATCGTCGGTGCGCTGAACATGCATGGGCACATTGCCGTCGGACTTTCCGGCGAGGACGGCCGGATGATCATGGCCGAACGCCGCGACCCGGCGCTCGGTTTCGTCGGGGACGTCGCGCGTGTGCGGCCCGGTCTCCTCGAAGGACTGCTGAATGACGGTTTCGTCCCGGTCGTCTCCACGGTCGGGGTCGATTCCTCTGGGCAGGCGCTCAACATCAATGCAGACACGGCCGCGGGCGCCATCGCCGAAGCGGTGGGGGCAGAGAAGGTCATCTATCTCACCGACGTCGCCGGTCTTCGTCGTGACATGGCCGAACCTGCGAGCCTCATCCAGCGGGCGACGGTGGCCGAGGCGGAGGCACTCATCGCCGACGGCACCGTCGCAGGCGGAATGATCCCCAAGGTCGAGAGCTGCATCCAGGCGGTGCGCGGTGGTGTGAGGAGTGCGC
>JBJTFB010000054.1:0-8830 GCA_046093205.1 Acidimicrobiales bacterium | reverse complement strand
GTGACAACCGAGCAACGCGCGTGCATGGCCGGCCTGCAGGCGTCCGTCGGCGAGGTAGCCCTGCACCGTGGCGGGAAGGTTGAGCAACCGCAACGCGTTCGTGACGGCGGCGCGGCTCTTGCCGACCCGCTTGGCCACCTGTTCGTGCGTGAGACCGAAGTCCTCGGCCAGCTGCTGGTATGCGCTTGCTTCCTCGAGTGCGGTGAGGTCCTCGCGGTGCAGGTTCTCCACCAGGGCCTGCTCCACCGAGGCGAGCTCATTCACCTCGCGCACCACCACGGGCACGGTTTTCAGCTTCGCGATCTGTGCGGCGCGCCAGCGGCGCTCGCCGGCAATCAGTTCGTAGCGGCCGGCTGACAGTTCGCGCACGAGCAGCGGCTGCAGCACGCCGATCTCCTTGATCGATTTCGCCAGATCAGCGAGTGCGGACTCATCAAAGTGCACGCGCGGCTGGTTCGGGTTCTTCGCGATCGACTCCACTGCAACGTCGCGCAATGCGGAGTTCGGCAGTTCGGTCTCGACATTCGCCTGCTTCTTCGGTTCGAGGTCGCGCTTCGCCGGCGCCGGCTCACGCTTCTCCGGTGCCGCATCAGTCTTCGGCTTCTGCGTGGGGATGAGGGTGGAGAGTCCCCTACCCAGCCTGCGGTTTTCTGCCATTGCTCAACTCCTTTGCAACTGCGCGGTATGCCTGGGCCCCACGGGATGATGATGCGTGCTTGAGCACCGACCGTTCGGTACTCGGAGCCTCAGCCAGCTTTACGTTATAAGGAATAACGTTCCTAAATACCTTGGCACCGAATGCCTGTCGTAGTTCCTGCTCCACCTCGGTGGACAGCTTCTTCGAGCCCTCAGACATGGTGAGCAGGTAGTGGCCGATGTTGAGCTGAGGGTTCAGTGCTGCCTGCACCTGGCTGACCACCGCAGTGAGATCGCGCAGTCCCTCGAGGGCGAAGTACTGGCACTGCACCGGGGCCAGCACGGTGTCGGCGGCCATGAACGCGTTCACGGTCAGGCGACCGAGAGTCGGCGGGCAGTCAAGCAGCACATAGTCCCAGTCATCACGGAAGGCATCGACTGCCTCCTTCAACCGAGGCTGGGGGAACATCTCGGCCACCAACTGGGCCTCCACCTCGGCCAGCATCTGACCGGACGGGGCGGGTGCCACGAAGAGGTTCTTCTCAGCCGTGGGTTCCACAATCGCATCGAGGGTCTCCTCGCGGCGTAGGACCTCAGCAATGGTGGGGGCATCCTCCGGTGGGTGGACACCGAGGCCCGACGATGCGTTCCCCTGGGGGTCGAGGTCGATGATCAGTGTGCGGAAGCCCAGCTCGGCCAGGGCAGCGCCCAAGTTGATGGCCGTGGTGGTCTTGCCGACGCCGCCCTTCTGGAGCGAGATGGCGATGACCTGAGCGCTCATGTGACTGACCTCTTTCGCGGAGACGACAACGGGGGTGTGAGTGCCGAAATGGTATCCCTGGGGTGTGGATAACGGGTGGATGGGGAGCCAAGAGTATGGCACGTGAAACCTTTCCCGAGAGCCCGCCTCGATGTTTCACGTGAAACGTCTGACCCTTCAGGAAGTTCCCCCTGTTTCACGTGAAACATCGGGAACCCCGATGAAATAAGGCTCAGCCCTGTTTCACGTGAAACACGGCCACCCCCGGATGGCCCAATTCGGCCTCCAACGACAGCTCTGAGAGGAGCTCCTCCGGCCACCGCGAAGGGGTGCCTGCCGGAGGTTCGGAGATGACGATTGTCCCTCCGTTTTTTGCGAGTGCCCTCGCGAGCCGGAGGGTGACCTCCGGAGGTCCGAACCCCCGGCTCACCACCGCGGCGTACCGACCTGCATGTTCAGGGTCGCGGGTGAGGCTCTCCACCTCCGTGGTGATTGCCTCCACCCTGTCCTCCAGGGCCATCGACGCCACCGCCCGCCGCAGGGCGTCGATTCGGGTCGCTCGTCTATCCACCAGCACCAGCCTGAGGTCGGGGCGGGCATCGGCAATCACGAGCCCGGGCACCCCGGCACCTGTCCCGAGGTCGATCACGTCACCCGCACAGCCCTCCAGGGGTGGGAGGAACTGGCGGGCATGCTCGATGACCTCGGAAATTGGACGACGTCCCAGGGTTCCCCATTTCTGGGCGTCCCCCAGGACGTCGTGCAGAGTCTTGTGTGAGCCGGTCACCGGCTCCACGGTACTTAGTCGGCTGCGGCGGGCTCCACCACCACGCGCCGCTTGGGGTCCTCGCCCTCGCTGCGGGTGGACACACCGGCAACTTCGACGAGGGTGTCGTGCACCACCTTGCGGTCGGCGGAGTTCATCGGCTCCAGTCGGCGGGCCTCACCCGTCGACAGCACTTCCTCGGCCACCTTCATGGCGAAGCGGCCAAGGGCCGCCTTGCGGCGCTCGCGGTAACCCGCGATGTCAACGCGCAGGTGGGTGTCCTGGTCGCCCAGGCGACGCTGGCTGGCGACGCGGGTCAGATCCTGGATGGCGAGGAGAGTGGAGCCGCCAGGCCCGACCATCAGGCCGAGCTCGGTACCGTCCACGCGCACCTCGATGTCCTCGCCCTCACGGCTCACACTGACCTGGCCCGTGGTGCCGAAGGCCTCCACCAGACCGGAGAGGAAGTCGGAGGCCGCCTGGCCCACCACTGCAGGATCAACGTCGACCTTCTCGCGCGGCGGGCGCTCCTCGCGGGGACGCTGCTCACGCGGGCCACGATCACGGCTCTGGCGGTCTCCACCGGAGCGATCGCCGCCCGAGCGATCGCCGCTCTTGCCGTTGCGGCCATTGCGGTCACGACGGTTGCGGTCGCGGTTCTCCTTGCCGCGCGGCTGGTTCGGCTTCACCCGGGCGCGCACACGTGCCTCGCCCCTGGTGCGGCCGAACAGGCCGGGGCGGGGCTCCTCGAGCACCTCGAACTCGGCGTCGTCCTCGGCCACCCCGAGCTGGTCGAGGGCTGCGCTCTTGGCGTCTTCCAGGGTCTCCCCGGTCGTCTCTACCCATTCCATGGTTGTGTCTCTTTCGTGTCAGGTGCGGCGGGTGCCGCAGGTGAATCCGTGCGGCCTACTTCTTGCGCTTGCTGGGCGGAACCGGCCGGTTGGGGCGCCCACTCGGTGTGGGGCGATCTTTGGACTGTGTGACCCTCCGACTCTGGATCGGAGTGTGCGCTTGCGGTTGTTCATCCTTCTGCTTGCTCGGCTTAGCGGGCTCGTCGCCCATCTCGCGGGCCTTGCGTGAGGCCTCCTGGGCCATCTGGCCGAGGCCACCCTCGCCGTAGAAGCGGCGCGTGATGTACCACTGCTGGATGATGCGCACGATCGCCTGCACCAGGTAATAGATGACGAGACCGGTGAGAAGGAACACCTGGAACACCGCGAATGCCACGGGCAGGTACTGCATCACCTTGGCCTGGCCGGGGGACATGCTGGCGTTCGTCGCCCGGTTGGCAACCATCTTCTGCTGTACGAAGAACAGCCCGCACAGCACCACGATGATGAAGGCGTAGGGAAGGCCCTTCACGAAGCTGTTCTGGATGGCCTCGAGCGGGGAGATCGCAAGGTCGAGGCCGAATGCGCGCATCTCGGTCTGGCCCTTGAGCGACAGATACAGATCGGACGTGGTCGAGAGGTACTTGGGCTCGAAACCCTTGCCCGGCACGGGCTCGCGGGTGAGACCGTGGATGACCTGGAACATGATGATGAACACGGGCATCTGCGCCAGCAACGGCAGGCAGGACGCCAACGGGTTGATCTTGTGCTCCTGGTAGAGCTTCATCATCTCTTCGTTCAGCCTCTGACGGTCACCCCGGTACTGGTTCTGAAGCCGACGCATCTCGGGCTGCAGCTGCTGCATCTCGAGCATGCCCTTGGTGCTCTTCAGCGTGAGCGGGGTGATCAGCAACATCACCGCGACGGCCACGAGGCCGAGCGAGATGGCGTAGTTGTGGGTCCAGGCGTAGAACGTGTCAACTAGCCAGGCAGGAGCGGAGAACACGGGGATTCCTTTCTAACGACCGGGTCGCGGGTCGGGGACGGGGTCGACGCCGGATGGCCCGAAGGGCCGGCACCGCGACAGTCGACGCAGGGTGAGCAGGGTGCCGCGGACGGCGCCGTGGGTCTCGATGGCCTCGTAGCCGTAGTGCGAACACGTGGGCCAGAATCGACAGGGGGAGGGCCGGCCCTCCCGGGCCCGCTGGTAGAAGCGAATGCCGGCAAGCAGAACCCTTTGCGCCCGGTTGAGCGGCCGGCTTGCGATCATGTCAGCCTGCACGGCCGGCCTCCTCGAGTCGGATGAGCAGGCCGTCGAGGTCGCGCCCGAGTTTCGTGGCATCACGTCCAGCGGCCCGAGGACTGGCCCCGAACACGTACAGACCCGGCTGCATCCTCTCCGCGCGCACTTTCACAAGTTCACGAAGCTGTCGGCGCAGGCGGTTGCGGCGCACGGCGTTGCCAAACGAGCGGGTCAACGCGTAACCCACGTGGGGGTGCGGAAGCGTGGAATCGACAACCATGGTGCAGGACAACAGTCCGAACCGGACGTGGCGGCCCTCGGCGCGGATGCGGGCGAAGGCTGACCGGCTCTGGATACGGCCGATCAAGCGCTCAGGCGGTAGCGGCCCTTGGCCCGGCGGGACTTCAGAACGGCTCGGCCGGCCCGGGTGCTCATACGCGCGCGGAAGCCGTGCTTGCGGGCCTTGCGGCGGTTGTTGGGCTGGAAGGTGCGCTTCATGGCGCCTCCTCGGGGCTATGGCCCCCGAGGGGGCCGGGACATCGGATTGCTCGGCCCGTCGTTCGCCTGGCGCTCACAGCGGGCAGAACCCACAGGCTAGGGCGGATGAGGGGCTCTCCCCACGGCTCTCCAGCGGCTTTTTTGCTCTATCCACAACCCTGCTACGGTCGCCAATCCCAGCGAAGACCGCTGGGGGGCCGTCCACAGGCTGTGGACAGCGCTGGGGACACTCGGGAGGCGGAGTCCAATGAGCAACCACGAGGCAGTGTGGAACGCAACGGCGCAGTTGCTGAAGGCGCAGGTGTCGGAGGGAGTCTGGTACTCGACCTTCAACGACGTGGTCGCCCTAGAGAGTGACGACGAGAGCCTCCGTCTCTCGGTACCCAACACCCACGTGCGTGACCGCATCACCACCACCTTCCGTCCCCTTGTGATGGACGCCCTCGACGAGATCGGCGAGAGCGAGCGGGAGCTCATCATCGAGGTGGCCGACATCGACACCGACGGCGTGCTGGAGACGGTCGCCCCGGCTGACTCACCGGCCCCCCTGGTTGCCCCGAACCCCAGCAATTCCAAGGGTTCCGCCGTGGGTCTGAACCCCCGCTACACCTTCGAGAACTTCGTGAAGGGCGCCTCGAACCAGTTCGCCCTGGCCGCCGCGCTCCGCGTGGCGGAGACTCCCGGCCGCTCATACAACCCGCTCTTCATCTACGGCTCGGCCGGTCTGGGCAAGACCCACCTGCTCCAGGCCATCGGCTGGTACGTGCACGCGCACTACGCGCACTACGAGGTTCGCTACGTCAGCACCGAGACGTTCCTGAACGAGTACGTCGACGCAATCCGCACGAACTCCACCGCGGCCTTCAAGCGCCGCTACCGCGAGGTGGACGTGCTGCTCATCGACGACATCCAGTTCATCGAGGGCAAAGAGGGACTGCAGGAGGAGTTTTTCCACACCTTCAACAGCCTTCATGGGGCCAACAAGCAGATCGTGATCACCTCCGACCGCACCCCGGACGCCATCCCGACCCTGGAGGAGCGCCTGGCCAGCCGGTTCCGCTGGGGCCTCATCACCGACATCCAGCCCCCGGACGTGGAGACCCGCCTCGCCATTCTCCGCAACAAGGCCGAGCGGGACTCCACCCCGCTGCCCGCCGATGTGCTCGAGTTCATCGCCTCGAACATCACCTCGAACATCCGAGAGCTGGAGGGGGCCCTCATCCGGGTGGCCGCCTACGCAAACCTCACCAGGGAGACCCCGACGGTGGAGATGGCGGAGTCCCAGCTGGCCGACCTGCTGACCGGCTCGAACACGAAGACCCGAACCGACGAGGAGCTGCTGGCCGAGATGGCCGGCTACCTCGGCTTCACGGTGGAGGCCCTGAAGGGCAAGAGCCGGCAGCGCCCGCTGGTGTCGGCCCGGCAGATCGCCATGTACGTGTTCCGCGACATGACCGAGCTGAGCTACCCGGCGATCGCACGTCTGTTCGGCGGCCGCGACCACACCACCGTGATCCACGCCGTCGACAAGACCCAGCGGATGATGCGCGAGCACAAGGCCACGTTCGACCAGGTGACCGACATCATCACCCGGATCAAGAACAGTTGACCCCTGTGGAACAGGCGGGGGACAGCATGTGGGGCGAAGGTGGACAGACGGGGACAAACCGTCTCGTTCCCACCCGTTCCGAAATGCCACGTCTGGTAGTTGTGCAAACACGGCCCGGTGGTTCCACACCCTCACTCCATGCCCTTGTTGGCCCGGAAGGGGTTTCTCCACAATCCACAGCACCTATTACCACTACCAATTTGAGAGAATCACGACACGGTTCTGGTAATCCCTTGGCCGTGTCCCCCTACCGAACCCGTCACACCGAGGCCCAACAGTCATGAAGTTCAGAAGTGAGCAAGGAATCCTGGTCGAGACACTCAGTGCACTTGCACGCATCGCAAGTTCGCGGAATGCGGGAACACCCGCTCTGTCCGGGGTGAAGATGACGCTCACCGGGGACGTTCTCGTGCTCTCGAGCACCGACAACGACGTTGCGATCCAGTTCGTTGTTGCCGTCGGCGGAGACACCGACGGTCAGGCGCTGGTGAGTGCCCGCACACTGAGCGACATCGTGCGCGTCATGCCCCAGGGCAAGGTGACCCTCGAGGTGGCCGGTGACGTCGCCACGGTGAGCGGCGGGCGTTCGCAGTTCACCATTCCCACGTTGAACGCCGTGGAGTTCCCCCGCCTCACGCCACCGAACGGCGACCCCGTCACCATCAAGTCCACCGATTTCAAGCGCGCCCTTGGACAGGTGGTGCTGGCCGCCAGCCGCGACCCGCAGAAGATCGATCGCAACGCGGTTCTGTTGACATCGACACCGAACGGACTGAGGCTGGTTGCGACCGACGGATACCGCATGGCGATGCGCGAGCTGGCCGGCGCACCGGGTGAGGGCATCGATCAGTTCCTGATCCCCGCCCGCGCCCTCGCCGAGCTGCAGCGTCTGCTCGACATGAGCGACGAGGTGAACGTGCGCTTCTCCGACACGGAGGCGGCATTCCAGACACCGGCGATGACCCTCAGCACACGTCTCATCAACGCTCAGTTCCCGCCGTACATGTCGATCATCCCGAAGGATGCCCCGAACACTGCCGTGGTGAACCGCGAGGAGATCCTGGACGCGCTGCGCCGCACCGGGGTTCTCGCCTCGGAGACAGCGCCGGTGCGTATCCGCATGTCGGCTGAGGGCGCAACTCTCACCGTCACGCTGCCCGACGGTTCCACCAGCGTCGATGACATCGACGCACAGTTCACGGGTGAGGAGATCACACTCGCTTTCAATGCCGACTACCTCGCGAGTGGCATCGATGCGTGCGGCACCGAGGAGGTCACCATCACCACCTCGGCGCCGAACAAGCCCGCCGTCATCAGGCCGTCCGGTGATGATTCGTACCTTTACCTGCTGATGCCGCAGCGTCTGTGAGCGCGGTGCACGCGTGGTCATCCACCGCATCGAGCTGATCAACTTCCGCGTCTACGAGCACGCGTCGTTCGAACTGAGCGACGGCGTCACCGCGGTGGTGGGCCAGAACGCACTCGGCAAGACCTCCCTGGCCGAGGCAATGAGCTGGCTGTCCACGCTGCGCAGTTTCCGCAGGTCGCCGAACGACATGTTGATCCGGATCGGTTGCGACTCCGCGTGGTTGCGCGCCGAGATCACACGTGACGACGGCCGCGAGGTTCTGGTGGAGGCCGAGATCAACCGGGCCGGCCGCAACAGGGTGCTGGTGAACAAGCAACGTCTGCAGCGCGTGCGCGACCTGCTGGGTGTGGTGCGCACCACCGTGTTCGCACCCAACGACCTGGATCTGGTGTACGACGGCCCGTCAGTGCGACGCGAGTTCATGGACGACGCACTGGTGGCGCTGTCCCCCAGTTTCGACCGCACGGTGCAGGAACTCGAGCGTGTGGTGCGCCAGCGCAACACGCTGCTCAAGCAGACGTTCGGTCGTCTCACCGCCGACACCGAGACCACCCTCGATGTGTGGGACGACAAGTTCGTGGAGGTGGGTACCCAGGTGGGCGACGCCCGCGCCCGTCTCGTGGCCCAGCTCGCCCCGTACGTGCAGGAGGCCTACGAGACCCTGGCCTGCGAAGCGACCCCGCTCGACCTCGTGTACGAGCCGCCGTGGCGGGCCCCCGGCCTCGCAGTCGCGCTGGCCGCAGCCCGCGCCGAGGACGTGCGTCGGGGCCTGTCCACGGTGGGCCCGCACCGTGACGAGCTGGAGCTGGCCCTGAAGGGCATGCCGATCCGCAACACGGGCTCCCAGGGCGAGTGCCGCACGATGTCCCTGGCCCTGCGCCTGGCCGTGCACCGGATGGTGACCGAGAAGGTGGGGGAGGCCCCCCTCCTGGTGTTGGACGATGTTCTGTCGGAGCTTGACCTCCGCCGCTCGGCCGCTCTGCTCAGCCACCTGCCCCGTGGGCAGGTGATCATCACGACCGCCCAGCCCCTGCCGCTGGCCGCGCGCCCCGACACCGAGGTGCTGCTGCACGCGGGGGCCGTGGTGCAGATCACCCGCGGGGGCGAGGAGCCCGCCAC
>JBJTFB010000053.1:0-20820 GCA_046093205.1 Acidimicrobiales bacterium | reverse complement strand
CCGCAGCGAACTGATGAACGCCGCGCACGCGCTGGCGGGGCGCATCACCTGCAACGGGCCGATTGCCGTGCAGTGGACCAAGGAACTGATGTGGGACGAACTCGGCGAACCGAGTGCGGACAAGCAACGTGAGGCAACCTCGAAGGTGTTCTCGAGCGAGGACGCGAAGGAGGGTGCAACGGCGTTCGCCGAGAAGCGCGCCCCCGTCTGGAAGAACCGCTGACGCTGCGGGTCAGCTGACGCGCCGGCGACGGGCGGCCGACACGAGGGCGTCGAACAGCCCCTGGTTCGGCGCATCCTCGGCGGCGGTGTCCTCGGGGTGCCACTGCACTCCCACCACCCATCCCGCAGAGGTGTGCTCGACCGCCTCGATGGTGCCGTCGTGGGCAGTGGCGACAACTGTCAGTTCGCCAGCCAACGTGTCGATCGCCTGGTGGTGGAACGAGTGCACCAGGGGCTCGTTCGTGCCCATTGCCGACGCCACTCGTGAACCCGGCACGACGCTGACGGGGTGCATGGTGTCACGGTGGTCCTCGGTCGTGGGAAGGTGCTGCACGAGGGTTCCGCCGAGTTCGTCCCACATCAGTTCCTTGGTCCACTGCACGGCAATCGGCCCGTTGCAGGTGATGCGCCCCGCCAGCGCGTGCGCGGCGTTCATCAGTTCGCTGCGGTCGACCACCTGGTTGATGAGACCGAGCTCGAGCGCACGTTGCGGGGTGATGGAATCACCGGTGAGGCCCATCTCGAGGGCGACCGCCAGTGGAACCCGCCGCGGCAGACGCGTGCCGCCGCCGGCCGCATAGAGACCGCGCTTCACCTCGGGAATGCCGAAGCGCACGCCGTCCACCGACACCACGAGGTCACAGTTCAGGACCAGCTCGAAACCACCGGCCAGCGCGTGCCCGTTCACGGCGGCAATCAGCGGCTTCCTGCAGGTGCGCAGTGCGCTCATTCCGGCGCCGACCTTCGCGATGCCGTCGCCCGACGCGAACGCCTTGAGGTCCATCCCGGCGCAGAAGATCTTCTCGCCGGCACCGGTGAGGATCACCGCACGCACGTCGTCCTGCGCCGCACGTTCGAATGCGGCGACGAGACCGTCGCCGACCTCGGAGTTCAGTGCGTTGCCCGCCTCCGGGCGGTTGATGGTGACGGTGAGGACGTTGTCCCCGAAATCTGTGTCGACTGCCATGGGGCGAACAGTACCGTCGGCCTCAGTGGCGCGGCGAACCGACGGCGACGAGGTTCTTGCCGGGGCCCCTGCCTCGCGACACCTTGCCCACCACCCGTGACAACGGCACGATCACCCGGTCGTACAGGCCCACCGAGGCACCACCGAGGGTGCGCCTGCGCAGCACGCGGTACATGAACCAGTACGGCAGCACACCCACCGTGTCGAAGGCGCGCAGCACGCGCACCTCGAGACCGGCCGATGCGAACACCGCCCCCAGCTCGGCGCGCCTGTAACGGCGGTGGTGGCCCGACACCTCGTCCATCGTCCCGTACAGAGCGGGCAGGGCAGGCACAAACACGACGATGTTGCCGCCCGGTGCGAGGCGGGCGACGGCCCGCCGGAGTTCGTGCGAGTCGTCGCGGATGTGCTCGAGGACGTTCACGTACAGCACTGTGTCGAACAGTTCACCCTCCGGGACGTCGTCGAGCGTTCCGTTCACGAGCGTTGCCCCGGTCGTGTCGGTGCCGAGCCGGGCGAAAAGTGAGGGGTCGGGCTCGAGGGCCGTCACCGTGTGACCGCGTCCCGTCAGCTCGCGCGTGACCGCACCGAGCCCGGCACCCACCTCGCGGACCCGACGGCCGAGGTGCGGTGCGATCTCGTCCACGATGATCGACGTGGACACCGGCGTGTTTGACAGGACCTCGAGTTCCCGCGTGGCGTTGTAGGAATCCGGCCCGGCCGTGCCGTGGCTGGCGGTGAGAAATCCCCTGTCACGCCTGCGGGCCTGCGATGCCGCGGACGCGATCCGCGGGAGGTCCACCAGGGCGGCGAGCACCTTGCGTGCATCGAGGTTCGAGTCACCACCGAGCCGCGGCCTGAAGACGATCGGTGACTCCGAGACGGTCATTCCCCGTGCCGCCGCAACAGCGACCGCCGCACCGAAGAACGAGAAGCCGTCGAAGCCCGCAAGGTCGCGGTGCACCGCCTCCACCGCGCGGCGCGAGTACACCCGGAAACTGGTGGTGGGGTCCTTCACGTGCCGCGGTACGCCGGCTCCGTGCAGCACCGTCGCGCCAGCGCGCGAGAGCACGGTGCGCACAGGTGACAGTCCATGACACTCACCGCCCTCGGTCCACCTCGAGCCGATCGTGAGGTCTGCACCCGATGCAGTGTGTGCGCGCAGGAGCCCGGGGATCTGCCTGGCGTCGTGCTGGCCGTCACCGTCGAGGTTCACAACCAACTGCACGGCGGGGTCGGCGAGTGCGGCCCCGAACCCGTGAAGGATGGCGCCGCCGAGACCGCGGCGCGGCCCGTCGACGAAACGCAGGTCGAGGCCACGTTCGAGTGCCGCGTCGGTGCACATGGCGGCGAACCCGGCGTCACCGCCGTCGTCGACGACCAGGACGGTGAACGTCCACCCGTCTGATGACGCACCCGCGATTCCCTCACTGGCCTCATCGAGGACCGTCGTGATCGACTCGCGCTCGCTCATGGTGGCGAGCAGCACGAGGCCGTGCCCCGGCATGTCTAACCCTGGGTGCCGGCAGCGGAGGCGCGGAACACGTCGATGAGTTCGGTGGCATCGAGCAGCCAGCCGGGGTACACGCCGACGAACAGGGTGAACACGACCGCGGCGGCGATCACGAGACCCGTCGCACGGGGAACCAACGGGCCGGCACCGTCACCGGCGTCATCGAGCCACATGCTCACCATGATCCGCAGGTACAGGTACGCGGCGACGACCGCTGCGACCATCGCGGCGACCGCGAGCACGTAGCTCTCCGCCTCCACGGCACTGTTGATCACGCCGAACTTTGCGATGAAACCGCCGGTGACCGGCACGCCGGCCTGGGCGAGCAACAGGACCGTGAACCCGAGTGCGAGAACGGGACGTGTCCTGCCGAGACCACGGAAGTCGGCGAGCGACGTGGCGTCGTCGGAGTCACCGGCGACGACGGTGACCACGGAGAACGAACCGACCACGAGCACGGTGTAGAGCAGCAGGTAGGTCATCGACGACGACAGACCGGTGCCGCCGTGCGACGCGGCCTCGACACCCACGAGGACGAACCCTGCGTGTGACACGGACGAGAACGCGAGCATCCGCTTCACGTCGGTCTGCACCACGGCCATCACGGAGCCGACCGACACGGTCAGCACGGCGAGCACCCAGACTGCCGGGCGCCAGTCGTCCACCCTTGTGTCGAGCGCGGTGGTGAGCACGCGCAGGACCGCGGCGAAGGCCGCAACCTTGCCGGCCGAGGCCATGAAGGCGGTGACGGGCGACGGCGCACCCTGGTACACATCGGGGGCCCAGGAGTGGAACGGCACGGCGGAGACCTTGAACGCGAGCCCCACGAGCAGGAGACCGATACCGACGAGAAGAAGTGCGTCGTCGTTCGCGAGGCTCACCGAACCGCCGAGCCTGTTGGCCACCGTGGACAGGTTCGTCGACCCGGTCGCGCCGTAGATCATGGCGATGCCGTAGAGGAAGAACGCCGACGAGAAGCCGCCGAGCACGAAGTACTTGAGACCGGCCTCCTGGCTCCGCGCGTTGCGACGGTTGCTCGCGGCCAGCACGTAGAGCGAGAGGCTGAGGGTCTCGAGCCCGAGGAAGAGCACGATGAGGTCGTTCGCGCTCACCATGATCTGGGCACCCATCGCGGCGGTGAGGAACATGGCATACGGCTCCGGCCCGTCCTCCCCGCGGCGGGTGAGGTGGTCGTGAAGCACCGGCGCCACGAGGGCGAGCGCAACGGCAATGACGATGGTGGCGAGAACGGAGAAACGGTCCACGGCGACGGCATCGGCAAGCGCGGTACCGGACAGTTCACGGCCGAGGTCGTCCCACTTCACGGTCTGCTGGGCGATGACCGCCACGGAGACCGCCGACGTCAGCAGTGCGTACCGCCCCCGGAGAACGCGCGGCGCCAGGGACCCCACGAGCAGCACCGTGCACACGGTGCCGAGCCAGATGAGCAGGGGCAGCACGTCGGTGAACTCGATCGAGGGCTGCGTGAAACCGAACCTCGCCGCGGACATCAGTCGTGACTCCCGTTGTCGTGGGCCGGCGCCACGTAGTCGGTGTGCTTCTCCACGTGCTCGATGAGCCGGTCGACGCTGGGCTCGATCCGCTCAAGCATCGGCTTCGGGTAGAGGCCGGTGAGGACGATGATGGCGATGAACACGCCGATGAGGGCACCCTCGCGGGCGGTGATCTCACGGAAACCGGAGTTTGCCTCGTCGGGCTCGCCGTGGAACACCCGCTGGTAGGCCCACAGGAGATACAGCGCGGCGAGGATGACACCGGTCGCCGCCACCACGGTCCACCACCGCGCGGTCTCGAACGAGCCGATCAGCACGAGGAACTCACCGACGAACCCGTTCAGGCCGGGCACGCCGATGGACGAGAGCATCACCACCATGAACGCGGCCGCGAACACGGGCGCAACGGCCTGGATGCCGCGCAGCTCGGCGATCGCACGGGTGTGCCGGCGCTCGTAGATCATGCCCACCAGGAGGAACAGGGCACCTGTCGACACACCGTGGTTCACCATCTGCACCACCGATCCGGTCAGCGCCTGCGAGGTGACGGCGAACGTGCCGAGAACGATGAACCCGAGATGCGCGACCGACGAGTACGCAACGAGTCGCTTGAGATCGGTCTGCATGGTGGCCGCGACGGCACCCCAGAGGATGCCGATGGTCGCGAGCGTGAGGAAGAGCGGCTTCGCCCAGAGCGCGGCCCCGGGGAAGAGGTACAGGCCGAAACGGAGGAAGCCGTAGGTGCCCAGCTTCAGCAGCACACCCGCGAGGATCACCGAACCGGCCGTGGGGGCCTGGGTGTGCGCATCCGGCAGCCACGTGTGCAACGGGAACAGCGGCACCTTCACGGCGAACGCCACGGCGAAACTGAGGAACAGCCAGCGGCCCGTCGCGGTGGCGAACCCGGCCTTCTCCGCGATCTCCACGAGGTCGAAGGTGAGATAACCGATGTCGCGGCGGGCCAGGACGGCGGTCGCAATGATGCCCACGAGCATGAACGCCGACCCGAACATCGTGTACAGGAAGAACTTGGTCGCCGCGTAGATGCGCCGGTCGTAGCCCCATCCGCCGATGAGGAAGTACATCGGTACCAGCACGATCTCGAAGAAGATGAAGAACAGGAACAGGTCGAGGCTGAGGAAACTGCCCATCACCCCGGCCTCGAGGAGCAACAACCACGCGAGGTACCGCTTCTCGTCGTGGTGGGGGTCGACGCCGGCGATCACCAGCGGGAACAGGATTCCCGTGAGCACCACCAGGAAGAGCGAGATGCCATCCACGCCGAGATGCCAGGAGATGCCCCAGGCATCGATCCATGCGTGACGTGACACGAACTGGAAGCCGCCCTCGTGGGAGTCGAACGACGACAGCATCCAGAGCGACACCCCCGCGGTGACCACGGACGACGCGAGGGCCGCGAGCTTCACGTACTCGGGACGGCGCTCGCTCAGCACCGACACGAGGAGTGCTCCGAGAACCGGCACCAGCACGAGCACCGTGAGCACGGGGAACGACGCGGCGGTCTCCGCACCCGAAGCAGCAAGAATCACAGCAGACCCCTCACCACGAACCACGCGAGCAGGGCCACCACTCCGACGGTGACGAGAGCGGCGTACGAGCGGACGAACCCGTTCTGGCCCCGGCGCAGCACGCCCGCGAGCGACCGGACGAGCGTGCCGGTGCCGTTGACGGCACCGTCGACGACACGGGCATCGGTGTCGGCGATGCCCTGGAAGAAACCGCGGCCTGGCCCGGCGACCACGGACGACACCGCGGCGTCATAACGCCACCCGTCGGCGAGCAGCTGCGGCTCGATCGGGGCGAACCTCCCCCTCGCGTACACGGAGACAGAGAGCGCAATGCCCACGCCGGCGATCACCACGGCCAGTCCGAGCAGCAACCACGTGTTGTCGTATGCCCATGACCCGCTGATCTTTGCCTCGGCACCGTGCACGACAGGCTCGAGCCAGTGCTCGAGGAAGTGCGTGCTCTTCGAGAACGGGAGCTGGATCGCCCCGCCGACAACGCTCAGCAACGCGAGGACCGCGAGCGGGAGGGTCATCACCCAGGGGCTCTCGTGGGGCTCGTGGGCATCCCCGTGGGCACCGTGCTCCTCCGAACGGTCGTGCCAGCGCGCCTCACCGAAGAACACCATGATCACCTGGCGCGTCATGTAGTACGCCGTGAGCAGCGCGGTGACCACGCCGACCGCGTACAGGGCCCGGTTGTTGGCGAACGCATACAGCAGGATCTCGTCCTTCGACCAGAAGCCCGCGAACGGCGGGACACCAGCGATCGCGAGCCACCCGATGATGAACGTGAACGCGGTGACCGGCATCACCTTCCGCAGCGCACCCATGCGCCTCATGTCCTGCTCGTGGTGCATCCCGTGGATGACGGAACCCGAACCGAGGAAGAGAAGTGCCTTGAAGAACGCGTGCGTGACCATGTGGAACACCGCGGCCACGTACGCGCCCGAGCCGACCGCGAGGAACATGAACCCGAGCTGGCTCACGGTCGAGTATGCGAGCACCTTCTTGATGTCGGTCTGCGCGACGGCGATGGTCGCGGCGAACAGGGCGGTGAGCGCACCGACCGTGGCGATGATGTCCGGGGCCCACGGGTACGCGGCGGCCAGCACCGGCGCCGTGCGGGTCATGAGGAACACGCCCGAGGTCACCATGGTGGCCGCATGGATGAGGGCGGACACCGGCGTGGGGCCCTCCATCGCGTCCGGCAGCCAGATGTAGAGGGGCAGCTGCGCCGACTTGCCGCACGCACCGACGAACAGCATCAGTGCGATCCCCGTGGCAGTGACAGCAGCGAGCTTGCCCTCGTGGGCCGCGTGGTTGAGGCCCTCGTACGACAGGGTGCCCACGGCCGCGAAGGCCATGAACATCGCGACCATCATCCCCCAGTCTCCCACCCGGTTGGTGACGAACGCCTTCTTGCCGGCGGTCGCTGCGGAGTCGCGCGTGTGCCAGAAGGAGATGAGGAAGTACGAGCACACGCCGACGCCCTCCCACCCGAGGAACGTGACGAGCAGGTTCTCCCCGAGGACGAGCATGAGCATCGAGACGACGAACAGGTTGAGATAGAGGAAGAACTTGCTGAACTTGGGGTCGCCGTGCATGTAGCCGATCGCGTACAGGTGGATGAGCGAGCCAATCCCGGTGACGAAGAGGGCCATGGTGATGCTGAGCGGGTCGGCGAGGAAACCCATGTCGATGGTGAGACCACCGACAGGCAACCAGGAGAACAGGATGACTGTCTCGTGTCTCTCCTCCGCGGTGCGCGAGAGGAGATCGAGATACACCGCCGCCGACACCACGAACGACGAGGCGGTCATGAGCGTGGCAAGCACCCCCGCGCCGGGCTCGCCCATCCGCCGACCGAGGAGGAGGATGAGGAGGAAACCGAGAAGCGGCAGGGCAGGGACGAGCCAGACAAGTTCAGCCATGTCCGGTCAGCCCTTCAACACCGAGAGATCGTCGGCATTCGCCGCGGTGCGGCGCCGCATGATGGACACGATGATCCCGAGACCGACCACGACCTCGGCCGCCGCCACGACCATCACGAAGAACACCGCGGTCTGCCCGCCGATGTCGTCACGTGCTCGGGCGAAGCTCACGAACGAGAGGTTGACCGCGTTCAGCATCAGTTCGATGCACATGAACATCACGAGCGGGTTGCGCCGCACCAGCAGTCCGACGGTGCCGATGGAGAACAGAACGGCGGCCAGCACGAGGAACCACGACGTGGTGGGGACAACCGCTGCGACGGTCATGACGTGGCCCCGTCCCGGGTCGGGAGCCGCCTTGCCAGGACCACCGTGCCGACGACGGCAACAACGAGCAGAACCGACGTGATCTCAAACGCGAACACGTTCTCGCCGAAGATCGAGGAGGCCACCTGCTTGATGTTGGCATCCGGCGAGCCGACGGTGGCGGGATCGACACCGGAACCGGAGCGGATGACGGCGGAATCAGAGGTGACGACCGCTGCAGTGAGGAGACCGACCATTGCCGTTCCCATCACCCCCGCCAGCAGTCGCTGCGAGGCCAACGGCTCGATGCTCAGGTTCTCCGCGCGGTCCACTCCGAGCAGCATGATCACGAAGAGGAAGAGCACCACGATGGCGCCGGCGTAGACGATCACCTGCACGGCGGCGAGGAAATGGGCCCCCTGCTGGACGAACAGCACGGCGACACCGAACAACGTGAGCACCAGGCTGAGTGCGGCATGCACGGGGTTGCCGCGTAACACCACGCCGAGTGCCCCCACCAGTGCCATCGCCGCGGCGCACACGAACACGAACAGCTCCATCAGTTGTCCTCGGCGTCCCGTTCGGTCTGTTCCGGTTCCGCAGCGCGCACGCCGTAACCGAGCTCGCCGCTCCATGACACGACGCCCTCGAAGGTGGCGTCACCCGACGGCGCGGTGGCTCGCATCCAGCCCGATGTGTGCGTGTCCTCGCCCTCGCGCCAGTCCTCCCACGGCATCTGCCGGGGTTTCCCGTCGTCCCCCACGAGCAGTTCACTCTTTGTGTAGATCGCGTCCTGCCTGTTCGTGAACGAGAACTCGAACAGCTTCGACTCCGTGATTGCCTCGGTGGGGCAGGCCTCCACGCAGAGGTCACAGTGGATGCAGCGGAGGTAGTTGATCTCGTAGACGAACCCGAACCGCTCGCCCGGGGACGTGGGGTTGTCAGGGTCGTTGTCGCGGCCGCGCACGTAGATGCAGCGCGCCGGGCACACACCCGCGCACAGCTCGCAGCCGATGCACTTCTCCATCCCGTCCTCGTAGCGGTTCAGCACGTGACGGCCGTGGAGGCGCTCGGGCTTGTCGATCTTCCGGTCGCGCGAGTCGTCCTTCTTGCGTCGCCACACGCGGCCACCCGAGTACTCGGTGGTGACCTTCCTGCCGTAGCCGTGCTGGCGCAGCGTGACCAGGAACCCGCCGAAGTAACCCATCAGAAACCTGCCCCGTCACGCTCGCGGTTGTCGCGGCTCACCTTGAACGCCGCCTGCAGCAGCGCGTACGAACCGACGAGCACGAGTGCGGTCACCAGTGTGACCACCCAACGGTCCCAGCCGGCCCTGCTGCCGACGCGCTGGGCCGCGAGCAGCATGAACCAACCGAGGGAGGCCGGGATGAGCAGCTTCCATCCGAGGTCCATCAGCTGGTCGTAGCGGAAGCGCGGCAGCGTGGCGCGGAACCACACGTAGACGTAGAGGAACACCAGAACCTTGAGGAGCAGCCACACCGTCCCCTCGAGAGCGTTCGGCACCAGCGGGATGTCGAGAACTGTGTTCCCGATGGACACCGGCTGCGGGCCGCCGAAGAAGAGCGTCACGATGAGCGCCGACATGGTGATCGTGTTCATGAACTCCGCAAGGAAGAAGAGGGCGAACCTGATCGAGGCGTACTCGGTGTTGAAACCACCGACCAGCTCCTGCTCGGCCTCGACGAGATCGAACGGCGGGCGGTTCAGTTCGGCGGTGGCTGCCACGAGGAAGATGAAGAACGGGACGAAACCGGTGGTGACCACGTTCCAGTCGCCGAGCGTGCCCTGCAGGTCCACGATGCCGCTGGTGGACAGCGTCCCGGCAACGAGCAGCACCGCACCGAGCGAGAGCCCGAGCGCTGCCTCGTAGGAGACCATCTGCGCCGACGCGCGCACCGACCCGAGCAACGGGTACTTCGAGCCGGATGCCCAGCCCGCCAGCATGATGCCGTACACCGCGATTGACGAGATCGCGAGGGCGAACAGCACACCCACCGGCGGGTCGGCCAGCTGCAACCTGGTCTGCTGGCCGAACAACGTGACCATCCCGCCCTTGCCGTCGCGCCAGTCACCACCGAGAGGGATGATCGCAAAGGCAAGGAACGCAGGCACGAACGCGAGGTACGGCGCGAGCTTGAACACGAACCTGTCCGCCTTGTCGGGGATGAGGTCCTCCTTCATGAACAGCTTCGTGCCGTCGGCCAGCGTCTGGAGCAGACCGAAGGGGCCTGCCTTGTTCGGGCCGACGCGGTTCTGCATGCCCGCAATCACCTTGCGCTCGAACCACACCATGAGCATCGTGGCCACGAGCCCGACGAGGAAGACGACGAGAACCTTGACGAGCACGATGAGAAGCGGCGTCCAGAGGAGACCTCCCTCGAGGAGAGGGTCGACAGCGACGAGACGCGCGCTCACTTCGCCTCGATCCTCACGTCGGTGACCGGTGAGTCCGCCGAGACCAACTGCCGCACGTCCGGGCCGGGCTGGTTGAACGGCACGAGTGCGATGCCGCGCGGCACTGCCTGCGAGGTGACGACGGTGAGTGCCACCGAGCCGTTGCCCGAGGTCACCGTGACCGTGCGACCGTCGGCCGTGCCGATCCGCTCGGCATCGAGCGGGTTCACCGTCACGGACGCCCCGGGCGCGAGGCCGGCGAGCGAGGGGCTCGTGGCCGTGCCCATGGCAGCGTCGTAGAGCTTGCGTGCGAGCACCAGCCTGAAGTCGTACGAACTGCGCGGCACGACCTGGACGGGTGCGGTGCCCGGACCGCCCGCCGACGGGGCAGCGGCGAGAACGCCGCTGCGCCGGTTCTCCGGCGACACCACCGCGGCACCGAAATCCCCGAGCGAGGCGACCATCAACTGCTGCACCCCGGCAAGGGTGGTGACACCGCTGTCGTGGCCGAGCAAACTCAGCAGCTCGGCGGCGATCATCCAGTCGGCGCGGGAGGTCCCACGGGGGGTGATCTTCTGCACCACGTTCGACACGCGACCCTCGAGGTTGGTCGTGGTGCCCTCCTTCTCGGCGAATGCCGCCGCGGGAAGCACGACATCGGCATTCTGTGCGCTCGCGGTGAGGAAGGTGTCGACTGCCACCACGGTGCGCGCACCCGACAGTGCACGCCGCGCGAGGCCCGCATCGGGAACGTCGGACAACGGGTCGGCCCCGAGAAGCACGAGGCAGCCGACCTTCCCGGCGGCGGCGGAACCGAGGATTGCGGCGGCGTCGTTGCCCCCGCGCGGTGCGAGACCGACCGAGATGGCCCCGCGCACGTTGCCGCGGCGCAGCACCGGCAGGACCGCGGCAGAGGGAACGGCGGCCATCACGGCATCGACGGCGGCCATCGTGTGCGCGGCAGACTCCGCAAGGTTCGCGCGTCCCGTGACGACCGTGACGGTGCCGGCACCGAGCTGGGCGCGCACGGCCCCGTCCTCGAGCAGCGAGCGCACCGTGTCGGCCTGGGCACCGGGCTCGCAGCGCACGCTGCGCCATGCATGCGCCGTCAGACCCGACTCGTGACTCGACACCTCGATGATCCGCGCACCGAGGCGCGTGGCCGCGTCGCGCAGACGGATGTGGAGCACGGGCAGCTCCTCCTTCAGGTCCGGCGCGAGCAGAACCACCGTGTTCGATGCGCAGGCGGAGTCGATCGTGGCCTGCGCATGCGCGAACACCGACGCGGGAAGACCGTCGTCGAGCTGTGCATCGGTCATGGTGCTGCCGAGCGCCGTTGCGAGGCGGCCCCACATGAAGGCGTCCTCGTTGGTGCCGCGTGCACCGCCGAGCACCGCGGTCGAACCCCCTGACTCGCGCATCGCGCGGGCAACCGTGTCGAGTGCCTCCGACCATGACGTCTCCACGAGCACACCGTCGCGACGCACCAGCGGACGCGACAGCCTGTCGGGCGAGTTCACCGACTGGAAGTCGAAGCGGCCGCGGTCGCACAGCCAGCCCCAGTTCACGGGGTCAATGTCGACACCCTGGTAGCGAACCAGCTCGTCACGGCTCGACTGCACGACGATCCGGCACCCGACGGAGCAAGTGGTGCACGTGCTCTCGCGCTGCTCGAGGTCCCACGGCCTGGCCTTGAAGCGGTACGGCTGCGCGGTCAGCGCGCCGACCGGGCAGATCTGCACGGTGTTGCCGGAGAAGTACGACGAGAACGGCTCGTCGGGGAAGGTCATGACCTGGGTGTTGTTCCCGCGCTGGGTGAACGAGATCAACGGGTCGCCGGCGACCTCGCGGGCGAACCGCGTGCACCGGTCGCACAGGATGCAGCGCTCCCGGTCGAGGAACACGAGGTCACTGATCGGGATGGGCTTCTCGTAGTGGCGCTTCTCCTCCACGAACCTGCTCTCGCCCGGTCCGTGGCTGAACGCCTGGTCCTGCAGCGGGCACTCGCCGCCCTTGTCGCACACCGGACAGTCGAGCGGATGGTTCGCGAGCAGCAGTTCGATCATGCCCTCCTGGGCGCGCTTCACCTGTTCGGTGTCGGTGCGCACCACCTGACCCTCCGCAACCGGTGTCATGCACGACACGACCATCATCGGACCGCGCGGACCCTCGACCTCCACCATGCACTGGCGGCACATGCCCACCGGGCTCATCCGCGGGTGGTAGCAGAACCGCGGTACGTACTCGCCCTCACGGTCGGTCGCGGCGATGATCATCTCGCCCTTGCGCGCGCTGACCTGACGTCCGTTCACCGTGATCGACACCGCGTTCGGGTCGACCGGCACCTCGGGTACCCCCGTGTTCTCCTCGGTGGTGCTCATTCACCCACCCCCGCTGCCGTGACGGGAATGCGCACGCGCTTGGTGACCCGGGCCTCGAACTCGCTGCGGAAGAGAGTGAGCGCGGAGTGCACCGGGACGTAAGCGGACGGCCCGACGAAGCAGATCGTGTTCATGCGGTACGGGAACGGCACCGCCGCGAGTCCGAGGTTCTCGCTCGCGGCGTGCGGGAACGAACCCGGGCAGATCGACCCGCCCACCTCGAGCAACTGCTCGAGATCTGCATCGGTCCCCTTGCCGTCGACGACGCGGCTGAGGATCCGCTCGAGCCACGTGCCGCCCTCGCGGCACGGTGTGCACTTGCCGCACGACTCGTGTGCATAGAAACGGGTGAGTGTGAGCGCGGCGCGCGGGATGTCGGTGGTGTCGTCCATCACCATCACCGCGCCGGAGCCGAGCATCGAACCGGCAGGGCCGACCTGGCTCGCCTCGAACGGGAGGTCGAGCTGGTCGGGCAGGAACCAGGGTGCCGACCCGCCGCCCGGAACGAACGCCTTCACCGAACGGCCGTCACGCATGCCGCCGCAGAACTCCTCGCCGAAGATGATGTCGCGGAAGGTCGTGGAACCGTTCACGATCTCGTAGACACCCGGCCGCTTCACGTGCCCGGACACCGCCACCATGCGTGTTCCCGGCGATGTCGCCGTGCCGACTGCGGTGTACGCGGCGGCGCCGTTCACCATCAACCAGGGGAGGTTGGAGAGGGTCTCCACGTTGTTCACGATGGTGGGCTTGCCGTAGAGACCGTTCGCGGCCGGGAAGTACGGCGGCTTCAGTCTCGGCATCCCGCGGTTGCCCTCGAGCGACTCGATCAGCGCGGTCTCCTCGCCCACCACGTAGGCACCGGCACCCCAGTGCAGAACTATGTCGACGGAGAACCGGGAACCGAGGATGTTGCGGCCCACGTAACCCGCCGCGTACGCGTCGTTCAGTGCCTTCGCCACGCGCTCCTGGGCGAGCGCCATCTCGCCGCGGATGTAGAGGAAGCACTGCGAGAGTCCCGCCGCATAGCACGCAATCAGGCATCCCTCGATCAACTGGTGCGGGTCGCGCTCCATGAGCAGGCGGTCCTTGTAGGTGCCCGGCTCGGATTCGTCGCCGTTCACCACGAGGTAGCGCGGCCACACGCCGGCGGGGGTGAGACCCCACTTGTTGCCCGCGGGGAAACCCGCACCGCCGCGACCGAGGATCGTGGCCGACCTCACCTCGTCGTGCACCTCCGTGGAGGGACGCGAGAGAGCGCGGCGGAGACCCTCGTACCCGCCGGTGGCGAGGTACCGCTCGAGGGTGTGGCTGTCCTCGTGACCGAAACGTGACGTGACGATGCGCGGACGGTTGCCCTCGTAGAAGCCCGGTGCGAAAGCGTTGGTGCCGCCGGCGCTCACAGTGCCGCCTTCCCGTCAAACCATTCGGGCGCCTCGCCGACCTCGTCGGGCGGACGCACACCGGCGAGACGCTCGGCGGGGATGTGCTGACGGACCCGCGCCACGGTTCCGTGTGGAGGCACCTCATCGGCGAGCGTCCCGGCGCGCAGGTCATCGACGAGACGGTCGAACGACTCAGGGGTGACCCGGAAGCTGTAGCGGTAGTTCGTCTGCAGGCACGGTGCCTCGGTGCAGGCTGCCTGGCACTCCGCGCGCTCGAGCGTGAACATGCCGTCGTCGGTGGTGCCGCCGATGCGCACACCGAGCTTGTTCTCCGCGTGGTGCATGAGCTCGTCCGCACCCATCAGTGCGCACGACATGGTCCCGCAGATGTTGATCACGTACTTCCCGACGGGATGGAACTTGAACATCTCGTAGAACGACGCCGTTCCGTAGACCTCGGCCGGCGTGGCCCCGACGAGCTCGCCGATGTGGGCCATCGCATCCTCCGTGACCCAGCCGTCCTGCTCCTGGGCGAGGTGGAGCAACGGGATCATTGCCGAGCGCGGCTTCGGGTAGCGCGCGATGATCCCGCGGGCCAGCCGCACGTTCTCGTCCGACAGACGTGCCATCAGCGGTCCACCTCCCCGAGAACGGGATCCACGGAGGAGATCACCGCCACGGCATCGGCCACCAGACCGCCGCGCATCATGTGGGGCATCGCCTGGATGTTCACGAAGGAGGGTGCGCGCATGTGGATGCGGTACGGGTTCGCCGAACCGTCGCTCACGATGTAGCAGCCGATCTCGCCTCGCGGGCTCTCGATGGCCACGTACACCTCGCCCTCGGGAACCTTGAATCCCTCGGTGAAGATCTTGAAGTGGTGGATGAGGGCCTCCATCGACTCGTCGATGCGGGCCCGCGGCGGTGGCGTGACCTTCTTGTTCTGCACGCGGTAGTCACCGGTCGGCATCCGCTCCAGGATCTGGTGCACGATGTGCATCGACTCACGGATCTCGTTCAGACGGATGGCGTAGCGGTCGTATGCGTCGCCGTGCTCCCCCACCACCACGTCGAACTCGACATCCTCGTACCGCAGGTACGGCATGTGGCGACGGAGGTCCCATGCGACACCGGTGGACCGCAGGATCGGGCCGGTCGCACCGAGGGCAACGGCCTCGCGTGCGGTGATCGTGCCCACGCCCTGCAGGCGCTCGCGCCAGATCGGCTGGCCGTTCATCAGGATCTCGTACTCCTCGAGCCGCGGGGGGAGCATCTCGAGGATGTCGAGCACGTCATCGCGCCACCCTGCCGGAAGGTCGGCTGCGAGCCCGCCGGGACGGATGAAGTTGTGGTTCATCCGCAGGCCGGTGACCTTCTGGAAGAAGCGCAGCACCTCCTCGCGCTCGCGCCAGCCGTAGAGCATCATCGACACCGCACCGATGTCCATGCCGTTCGTGGCGAGGAACAGGAGGTGGCTGCTCATGCGGTTCATCTCGCTGAGCAGCATCCGCATCCACACCGCACGCTCCGGGATGTCGCCGTCGATGCCGAGCAGTTTCTCGACGGCCATCGAGAACACGAGCTCGTTGTTCAGCGGCGAGAGGTAGTCCATGCGGGTGACGTTGGTGCCGCCCTGCATGTAGGTGAGCTGCTCACCGGTCTTCTCCATGCCGGTGTGCAGGTACCCGATCACGGGCTTGCAGCGCAGGACCGTCTCGCCCTGGAGCTCCAGCATGAGCCGCAGGACGCCGTGGGTCGACGGGTGCTGCGGACCCATGTTGATGATCATGGTCTGGTCCTCGTCGGGGTCGGCCTCGACGTCCGCGAGCGCTGCAGCCTCGGCCTCGCTCATGCGCAGCACGGCACCCACCTCGCGCAGCAGTTCCTTCGCACCCATGCCCGCACGCGGGGCGAGCTCCTGGCCACCTTCCCCCGTCGCGGCGGACACGGTGCGCTCGCGCGGACCCGGCTCCGGCGTGGACCCGTTGTCGTCCGACAAGTCAGTCGTCCTGTCCTCGGCGATCGTCATGCGTTCGCCCCCTTGAACTGCACCGGGATGCGGCCCGGGTCGTAGTCCTTGCGCAGCGGATGACCGTGCCAGTCCTCGGGCATCAGGATGCGCGTGAGGTCGGGATGTCCCTCGAAAACGATGCCGAACATGTCGAATGTCTCGCGCTCGTGTGCCTCCGCGCCCGGGTGCACGTCGAAGAGGCTCGCGAGCGACGGGTCCGACTCCGGCACCTGCGTGCGCAGACGCAGCCTCTCGCGACGCGAGATCGACAGCAGGTTCACCACGACCTCGAACCGCTCGGGGCTGGCGCCCGCACCCACGGTGCGGCCGGGAACGAGCAGGTAATCGACGCCCGTGAGGTCGACCAGCATGTCGAAACCGTCCGCAACCAGCGCACGGTTGACCTCGAACCAGCGCTCGCGCGGCACGAGCAACACGCGCTGGCCGCACGACATGACCACGGGGCACCCGTGCACCGCGGGCTCGTTCGCCCCTTCCATAGCCGTGTCGGTCATGGTCACTTCGTCCCGATCGTGACCGACGTGGTCGAACCGACGGGTATCTCGAGGATCTCCACGTTGGCACCACCCGAGTTCTCGCGACGGCGGCGCATGATCTCGCCGTCCTCGATCAGCTGGTGGAGCGTCTCGATGGCATGGATGAGCGTCTCGGGCGTCGGGGGGCAACCGGGCGCGTACACGTCGACGGGCACGATCTGGTCGACACCCTGCACGATCGCGTAGTTGTTGAACATGCCGCCGCTCGAGGCGCACACGCCCATGCTGATGACCCACTTGGGCTCCATCATCTGGTCGTACACCTGGCGCAGCACCGGCGCCATCTTCTGGCTCACGCGGCCGGCCACGATCATGATGTCGGCCTGTCGGGGGGACGCACGGAAGACCTCCATGCCGAAACGCGCGAGGTCGTAGTGCGCCGCACCCGTCCCCATCATCTCGATGGCGCAGCAGGCCAGCCCGAACGAGGCGCCCCAGCTGCTGCGGGAGCGCGCCCACTTGATGAGGTCCTCCAGCTTGCCGGTGACGAAGTTGTGGTCGAGCCCGGCGAGACCTTCGTCGAGCACGTTCTGCACCGTGCCCATCAGGCTGCCTCTCCCCGACCCTCGAGACCGACGACCTTCACGCCGCCCGCGCTGCGGGTGGAACGAACAAGATCGTCATCGGCGACGGGCCGGTCGTCCCGCAGACCACGGCGCAACGGGCCCCACTCGAGAGCTCCGCGCGCGACGACGTACACGAACGCCACGAAGAAGACGGCACTGAACGCGGCCATCTCGAGCAGGCCGAACGTGCCGAGTTCCCCACTGGAGATGGCGTACGGGTAGATGAAGATGATCTCGATGTCGAACATGATGAAGAGCATCGCGATGACGTAGAAGCTCACGGGGAAGCGCTCTGGGTTGTCACGGCTCGGCACGATGCCGCACTCGTACGGTGCCTCCTTCGCGCTGTTCGGCCTGTACGGCGCGAGCAGCCCGGATGCCAGGAAACTGAGTGCCCCGAAGAGCACCGCCAGTACCGCCAGGGCGACGATGGGGAGGTACTGGCCCACGGACGGACTACGCCTTCAGTGCGAGGTTCTTGCGCACGTATGCCTCACGACGGTGGAGCATCCATGCCAGAAGGAAGAAGATGATGCCCGAACCGAGCCCGATGAGGAACGCCGGGCGACGGCGAGCCCCGAGGTCACGGATCATCACCACATAACGGTGCGGCTGTGACTCATCGATCTCGGCACGTGCGGGTGCGCGGCCTGGTTCGGTGCGCTGTGGCTTGAGGGCGGCCACCTCCACGATCGAGTAGCGCGGGTCGTGCTTGAACGCGATGAAATCGAGGGAATCGTTGATCTTCGGCCACCTGTGGCCGCCGCGGTCGTACACGGCAACGGGCGTGTACTCGCCCACCTTGAACTCCTCGGCCTCCACCGTGATGATCGCGTCGGCTGCTGCAACGGCCTGACCGCGGCTGGGGTCGGAGTCGGACAGCTTCGTCCAGCCCTCCGCGACCAGCTGTTCGCTCACCAGGTTCGCCGTCTCGGGTGCGGACTTGCCGTCCACGGCCGGCGCGGACTCCAGCACCTCGGCAAGGTGGAGGTTTGCACCGTCACGCACGATCGCCACTGGTTCCGCGGGCTTCCACGACGGGAACGGACCCTGCAGGCCGATCCCGTAGATCGCCCAGACGATCGCCATCGAGAGCATCCAGCCCGAGAGGGCACACATCGCCACGAGGAAGCCGAGACGTGCACCGAGGTTGGTGCCGAGAATCAGGTAGGTGCCGCCGATCAGCGTCGCCACCATGATGATGACGACGAGGTATCCGCGGATCTCCGGCTGCCAGCCGACGGACAGGAGTGCCGACAACATCAGAGGCCCCTCACGTAGTTGACGATCTCTCTGATCTGCTCGTCGGTGTACACCTGTCCGAAGCCGGGCATGCGACCGCTGCCCTGGCCCTGCTCGCCGTAGCGCTTGCCGAGTTCGGAGCCCGCCTTCAGGAAGTTCACCATGTCCTCGGCGCTCGGGAACTGACGCACCGACGAACCGCCGGTGAGGTTGGGACCGAACGCGCCGCCGCCGGTGACCTGGGGATCGCCGTACGACCAGCCCTTGGTGTGGCAGCGGGCGCATCCGTACGCGCCGCCGGCGATGTCCAGGTTGAAGTACGCCTCACCCATCGTGGAGTACGTGCCGTTGTCGACGAGGCGCTTGGCCTCCGCCTCGAGTTCCTTGTTCTTGTCCGCCGGGAGCGAGCCACCCGTGCACGTGGGGTTGAACGACCCGCGCGTCTCGGTGCAGTTGTCCTGCGGCACCTGGATGGACTCGATGTAGTTCACGAGGGTGTCGATCGCCTGCGATGTGAGCGGGCCACCACCGATGGTTCCCCATGCCGACATCGGGGAGAACGGACGGCCGTAGTTCAGGATGAAGCGCACCTCGTCGGCGCTGTAGCGGTACATGACCGTGTTCAGTGACGGCGCCTTCCACGACACCGCCTGCACCTCGCCGGTCTTGGGGTCGGTGACCGCGTACGGGGCGACACCACCCGTTGCCTTCATGCCGCCGTGGCAACCGGCGCAGTTGAAGCCGCCCTCAGCCGTCGGCGCGAACAAACGCGAGCCCCAGGTGACGAACCGCTTCTCGAAACCGAATGCGGCTTCCTCCTGTCGGCTCGGCTCCATGATCCAGTAGAGAGGAAGTGCAACCGTGAGCACCGCGAGGAACGCAAGGCCGAGAAGCTGCACACGCTCGAGCCTGCGACCTTCGAGGACCTCGTCGTCGTAGTACGGCTTGCGGTTGGCGGCCAGGAACTGCTCGGAGCCGGCGTCCTTGCGGCCACTGCGGACATTGGAGATTCCGTACACCGCCCATCCCGCGACGGACGTGAGCAGGACGATCCAGGCGATGGATTCACTCGTGGAGGCGACCATGGGTCAGTGACCTCCCCCGGTTGCACCGATGCAGTGCGGGCCCTCGGCCTCCTGACCGGTGGTGTTCACACCGACGGGCGGCCCGGCGAACACCGAGCCGGTGTCGATCGTGAGCACACCGTTGTTCACGGACACACCGAAGCGGTCCATGCCACGGGGAGCGGGACCAGCCTTCTTCTCGCCCACACGGTTGTACTGGGAGCCGTGACACTGGCACTCGAACCACTGCGAGCTCTTGCACTCGGGTACGCGGCAGCCGAGGTGCGGGCACTTCTGGTAGAGCGCGATGACTCCCGCCTCCATGCCCGCGATGACCGCCGACTGGTTCCCGTACACGGCCTTGGCCTTGGCCATGGCGCTCTCGGGGTACTCCGTGACCCAGGCACGGGCCTCCGCGAGGTAGAGGAAGCCACCGTTCGAGCGGATGTTCGAGATCACGTCGCTGACGCGCCCTGCGTTGATTTTCGAGCCGAAGCCGCCCTCGGCCCCCTTCCACAGGAAGGCCACCACCGACGCGCCGAACGCACCGAGGCTCGCGCTCATCATCGCGACCGCGGTGCGGTTGAAGAACATGCGGCGCGAGACGCCGATGGCCTCCGGATCAGGGGCGACGAACGGCGCCACCTCCGCGGGAGGTGCGACGGCGACTGCCGTTGACTTCACCGCGGCCTCGACCTCGCGGCCGGTGGCAGCGGACGCCGAGATGTCCGCCTTGCGGTCACGCTTGCGGGTCTCGCGGGACAGCGCGCCGGCGCCGCGGACGTCGGTCTGCCTGGCGGTGGTCACCACAACCACGGCGCCGAGCACGACGGCGACAATGGCGACTATCGCGATGATTGCTCCGGTACTCATGTTCGTGTCGTTTCCTTGATCGTTCCGTTCCTGGGGTTTCCTACAGCTCGAAGAAGATTCCGTCGCGCCACGGGAAGATGAAGTTGAATCCCGGGCCGCGGAAGAACGAGCCGATGATGGTGAGGACGGCCCAGAACATGAGGAACATCGTCATCATCGATGTCATGAACTTGCGGTCCTCGGGCTTGTTCGAGGCGTTGCGGTCGAGGTAGGGCGCGAGCATCAGGCCGAGCAGTCCGACACCGGGCAGCGTGACACCCGCGATCATCGGGTGGAACATGGTGAGCAGTTCCTGCAGGCCGAGGAAGTACCACGGGGCCTTGGACGGGTTGGGCGTCTTGTTG
>JBJTFB010000052.1:0-3831 GCA_046093205.1 Acidimicrobiales bacterium | reverse complement strand
GTAGTCCCAGGTTCGACGCAGCGCATCCTCGAGGTCGTGGCGCGTGATCTCGTCGTCCGAGAGGCGATCGACGACGGCGAGCGCCTCGGTCATGGCGAGTGCGCTTGCACACCAGGTCGCGTC
This sequence comes from Acidimicrobiales bacterium, assembly GCA_046093205.1. GTDB lineage: Bacteria > Actinomycetota > Acidimicrobiia > Acidimicrobiales > Ilumatobacteraceae > UBA2093. The sequence goes on along the minus strand of JBJTFB010000052.1, from coordinate 3,708 downwards.
GTTGTCCATCGCCTCGCGCACGACCGCGCGCGCTGTTCCAGTGACGTGCAGCGCGACGAGTGCACTCGTGTCGAGGACGAGCGTCATCCGCGGACCTCGCGCAGGATCTGGTCGATGCGCGCACCGGAGTGCACGCTGATCGGGTCCGATTGCCGATACACGTTCACACGACGTGGTGCAATCACGACACCGCGCGCGACGAGATCGGCAATCGTCGTCGGCGACTCGATCGTCTTTCCGATCGGTCCGAGTTCGGCGACTGGTTCGCCATTCACGGTGATCACGACGGCATCGCCCGATTGGGCACGCTTGACGAACATGGCGGCCTGCTCGCGCAGCGCGCGGATCCCGACGTGCGGGCGACGGGCGGGGCCTTTGCGAGCCATGGCGAAAGGCTAGACGGAAGTGACCCCGAATTGTGTCCCTGTGTGTACACATCTCGATTGGCGTTCTGCCGCTTGGGCGGGCAGACTGCATCGCATGAACTTTGCCTTTACCGAAGAACAAGAAGAACTCCGCAAGACCGTCCGCGCATTCCTCGATGCGAAGTCGTCCGAGACCGCCGTGCGCGAACAGATGGAAACCGAGAACGGTTTCGATCCCGCTGTGTGGTCGCAGATGGGCGAGCAGATGGGTCTGCAGGGACTCGTCATCCCCGAAGAGTTCGGTGGCTCAGGATTCTCGTTCGTCGAACTCGGCGTCGTGCTCGAAGAGATGGGTCGCGCGTTGTTGTGCGCACCGTACTTCTCGACCGTCGTGCTCGCAGCACAGGCGCTCATCCACTCCGGTGATGCAGCTGCGAAGAAGAAGTATCTCCCCGGCATCGCCGCGGGCGAGACGATCGCCACGCTTGCGACCACGGAGCCGAGTGGCAAGTGGGACGAGTCGGGCATCACGATGCAGGCCAAGGGGAGCGGTTCGTCGTTCACCCTGTCGGGCACCAAGATGTTCGTCCTCGACGGTCACACCGCCTCGTTGATCATCGTCGCCGCTCGCACCGGCAAGGGCGTGTCGCTCTTCGCCGTCGACGGAAAGGCCAAGGGACTCACCCGCACCGCGCTCTCGACGATGGACCAGACGCGCAAGCAGGCCAAGCTCGAATTCGCCGACGTGCCGGCAGAGCTGATCGGCACCGAAGGTAAGGGTTGGGACGTGCTCTCGAGCGTGTTCGACCTCGCCGCCGTCGCACTCGCCGCTGAGCAGGTGGGCGGTGCACAGAAGGTGCTCGAGATGGCAGTCGAGTACGCCAAGGTGCGCGTGCAGTTCGGTCGTCCGATCGGTTCATTCCAGGCGATCAAGCACAAGTGCGCCGACATGTTGCTCGAAGTCGAGTCGGCCAAGTCGGCTGCGTACTACGGCATGTGGTGTGCAAGCGAGATGAACGCCGAGCTCGCCTCGACTGCGTCGCTCGCCAAGGCCTACTGCTCCGAGGCGTACTTCCACGCCGCAGCCGAGAACATCCAGATCCACGGTGGTATCGGCTTCACGTGGGAACACCCGGCGCACCTGTACTTCAAGCGTGCCAAGTCGAGCGAGTTGCTCTTCGGTGATCCGACGTATCACCGCGAGCTCCTCGCACAGCGCATCGGTATCTGACCACACCCGCTCACACGGTTCCGAGAAGGGCCCGGGCTTCGGCCCGGGCCCTTTTGCATCTCCGGGCTTCGGCCCGGGCCCTTCCGCATCTCCGGGCTTCGGCCCGGGCCCTCTCGTGACTCCGTCTAACGTGCGCGCATGCCGCGCACCGTTGTCGCCCAGATCTCCGACCCGCACATCACCGGTCCGGAGGACGACCTGTTCGAGGGGTCCGACCCCGTCGGCAACCTGTTGCGCGCCATCGCACACGCATCGCGGCGGGCCGAGGCAATCGTGATCACCGGCGACCTCGCCGCGCGGGCCGGCACCGATGCCGAGTACGAGGGCGTGCGTGCCGTGCTGGAGTCCTGCGGCACGGCGGTGCTGCTGTGTGCCGGCAACCATGACGAATCCCGGAAGATCCAGCATGGTTTCGGGGTTCAGGGCCGCAACGGTCGCCTCGACTATGTGCACCCGCTGTCGGAGGGTCGCCTCGTGGTGATGGATTCCTCCCGTGCGGGCCGCGGTGACGGTGAGATCGACGACGACCAGGCCGGATGGCTGGCGTCATTGCTGGCAGACGGGGTCCCCACTCTGGTGGCCATGCACCATCCGTGCTTCTCGATCGGCGGCCGGGCGCTCGACAGCGTGCGGCTGGATGATGCATCGGTCGCCCGGCTGTCCGAGGTGGTGTCGAGACACAGGAACGTTCTTGCCGTGGTCAGTGGCCATGCACACATGAGCCTCACCACCGCGTTCGCGGGCACGCATGCGTTCGCCTGCCCCAGCGTGGCGTACGAGTTCGACTTCCGCGGCCGTGATCTCATCTACCGGCCCGGTCTGCCGCAGTACGCACTGCACTCATGGGTGCAGGGCGGTGCGGGCTTCTTCTCCCGTGTGATGACCGTCGCACCGGATGCCGACTGGCTGGTGATGGAGAGCTTCTGACCCCGGCCGTAGGCTCACCGCATGGAACCGGTGACGCTGGTGTTCGTGGTGCTGTCGGCAGTTCTCGTGTTCGTGATCGCCGCCGTCACCGTGGGCCGCGAGGCACGCCGGCTCGATTCCGTTGCGCCGCGGGTGGTGTACCGCATCGAGGAGGCCGTGGGGTTCGTGGCGGAGCGGCTGCCGGCCGACACACAGGCCCGGGTGACCTTCGACGAGGTCGAGTTGATGCTGCGCGAGCACCTGAACTGGCTGGGCGACCGGCGGCTCCAGGCCGTCGACGTGGTGGACCGCCCCCAGGACATCGCCGAACCTGTGGTGGTGGATGAGGACACACTCACGGCGCACCTGCTCGCGCACGCGACCGCGAGTGGAGGGGACATCCTCGACGTCGGGGATGTCGTGCGTGTGGTCGAGGCTCACCTTGCGTACCTGGATGCGATCGGGGCGGTCGGCCCCCACGCGGACAACGTCTGACACGACCCGCGTCAGATCATCATGTTGAACTGCAACAGCACCTTCTGCGCGTGTGCCGCATCGCCCGTGACGGAGCACTGATCAGCCAGGTCTGAAGGTTCCCCGCGGCCGGTGGCCAGCTGCAGGAACACATCGGAATCCATCGAGATGTCGCAGATTGCGCCGGCCGGCGGGTCGCCGCCCATTTTCGCCCTGCCGTCGGTGACGGTGGTGACCACGGTTCGCTGCACGGCGCCCGTGATGCGAATCACCACACAGCCGCCCTCGGGGGTGGCGGCACGCTTGCCCACCACGATCGGCACCGTGCGGATGAGCCTGTCGAGCGAGTGCTCCGCGGCACCGCCGCCCCGGTTCCCGGGCATGCCGAGCGTGCGGCGCATGTCCTGCTCGTGCACCCACACGTCCATCACACGGATGTGCAGGAAGTCGGCGATCGTTCCGGGGCCGGTGGGGGTCATGGCCTCGGTGGCGAAGTAGTCCTCGTCTGCGGTGCGCAGCTGTTCCGTGCGCATCCGCGCGATTTCGAGGAACTCCGCCAGCACCTTCTCGCCCGGCCAGGCCCGGCGGTAGTCCACATGGTGCTCGTTCATCTCGCCGATGGGGTTGCGGGTGTTCGAGAGGTCACTGGCCCGGTGCTCCGTCACGGGCGATGCGGCACACGCGCAGAAGGTGCTGTTGCAGTTCAACATGATGATCTGACGCGGGTCGTGT
>JBJTFB010000051.1:0-6551 GCA_046093205.1 Acidimicrobiales bacterium | reverse complement strand
GCCAGGTTTAGGCAACTGTCTAATACAGACTATGGTGTCGTCCCATGACCTTCAAGTTCGCCTGCAGGAACGGCCGCGCACAACTGGTGGTGGGGCCGCAGAACAACACAGTCGACCTCGAGACCGCCAGTGGCGGTCGCTTCCCCTCCGAACCGATCGCCGCGTTCCACCGCTGGGACAAGGTGCGCGAGTTCGCCGCATCGTGCACCGACCCCGGTGTTCCGTGCACCGTAGACGACCTAAACGCCCCGTCGCCGTGGCCGTCGCAGGTGTTCGGGATCGGCCTCAACTACCGCAAGCACGCGGAGGAGTCCGGGGCACCCATCCCGAAGACCCCGCTCACCTTCACCAAGTTCCCGTCCTCCATCGGGAACCCGAACGCCGAGGTTCCGATCGTCGGCGAGAGGGTCGACTGGGAGGTGGAGCTCGTCGTGGTGATCAAGGACGGCGGGCGCGACATCAGCGAGGCGGACGCATGGAGCCACGTGGCCGGCGTGTGCGTCGGCCAGGACATCAGCGACCGTGCGCTGCAGCTGGCCACCGTGCCACCGCAGTTCAGCCTCGGCAAGAGCCGCAGGAACTACTCACCGTTCGGGCCGTGGCTGGTCGACCCGCGCGACCTCGACACCCCCGACAGGCTCGAGGTCGTGTGCCGACTGAACGGCGAGGAGGTGCAGCGCGAGGGCACCGATGACCTCATCTTCGGTGTCCCCCAGCAGATCGCCTACCTCAGCAGCATCGTGCAGTTGCTTCCCGGTGACGTGATCTTCACCGGCACCCCCGGCGGCGTGGGTCAGGCCCGCAAGCCACCGGTGTTCCTGAAGGCCGGCGACGTGCTGGAGTCGGAGCTCACCGGGATCTCCCGCATCGTCAACCGCTGCATCTGACCTTCATCGCGCGGGCACACCCGCGTGCTTTCAGGCAACGAACGGGTCGGTGCACCCGGTGCACCAGCGCCACAGGTCGCGCCTGCGGTCGGGCGTGTCGCTCGCACGGGTGCCGCCCAGCTTGTGGATGGGCCGCACCTCACGGTCGCACCAGAAGGCGCCGGACTGCGCACCCGGGTCGTCGGTGCCCGCGAGCCACGCGATGGTGTCGGCGCCCTGACGGGCGGTGCGCAGCAGTGGCTTCGTGACCACACGGAACAACGGCAGCGACGACTTCACGCCGGGAGTGTCGGCCCAGCCCGGGTGCATCGCTGCGAACCACACAGAGGGCTGCTCCACCGCCCACATCTCGTTCAGGGTGACCTGTGCACGCTTCGCGATGGCGTACTGGCGAGTGCCGTCCCAGTTGTGGTCGCCCATCTCGAGGGTGCGCGCACCGGCCACCCGCGGCAGCGACGCCGCGTACATGCCGCCCGACGACACGGTGACCACGCGTCCGGCATCGCGCGCAAGCGCGTCCACGAGCATGCGTGTCATGAGGAACGGCCCGAGAACGTGCGATGCCACGGTGGCCTCGTGGCCCTGTGGCGAGACCTCACGCTGCTTCAGCAGCGCACCGGCGTTGTGCACGAGTGCATCCAGCCGTCCGCCCGAAGCGATCGTCCGTGACGCCACTGCCACGGCATCGAGGTCGCCCATGTCGGCGAGAACGGTCTCCACCGACCCCGCCCCGAGTGCATCGACCTCCCGCGCCGCCCCGTCGGTGCGCGCGCGGTCACGGCCCACCAAGACAAGATCGGCACCGGCAGCCGCCAGCATCCGTGCAGTCTCCCTGCCGAGACCCGAGGTGGGGCCGGTCACCACGATGCGGCGGCCACGGAGATCGAGGTCCTCCGGTCGCCCGAAGGACGACGTGCGCGAGCGAACCTCGTAGCCGACCCGCGAGAATCCGCCCACCACGGTGGCATCGAGAACGTTGCTGAGCGTGCGCTTCACACCATCGTCAACACGATCGCTGCACAGATGATTCCGTGCGCGGTCCATGCGACGGTGCGCGGCCAGTTCGTGACCACGAGCTCACGTCCCACGGTGACATCCGGCTCGTTCGCCATGCGCGTGTGCCTGGGCACCGACAGCAGCACGGTGGAGGCGAGCGCAACCGCGACACAGACTCCCCCTGCCCACGCCAACCACACACTCACCTCGGCGGGCCGGTCGAACATCAACCACAGCGTGGTGACACCCTCCACCGCCATCGGCAGCATCACCACCCTTGCCGTGCGGGCCTGGTGCGCCACGGCGGTGTCGCGGGCGCTCTCCACCGGCACGACGGCCAGCAACGGGTAGTGCACGACCTGCACGAACCAGATCAACCCGGTCATCACCCAGGCGGAGGCGGCGTTCGCCACCACCACCCACTGGAGTGCGGTTCCGTTCACGGTTCGCCACCGTACCCTTGGCCCCGTGGCACGTGAGGCGCGCACGAAGAACGGGCACGAGCCGCGCATCTGTGCGGCCTGCGGCCGGCCGTTCGAGTGGCGCCGCAAGTGGGCACGCGACTGGCAGAACGTGAAGTGGTGCAGCGAACGGTGCCGGCGGTCTGCGGGCTGATCACAGACCCCACTCGCTCACCTGCACCATCCTCTGCTCCTCGATCGACCTGTGCGCGGCCGCTCCGATCACCACGCTCCACAGGCCGTCGCTCACCCCGACCTCGGCCGGGCCACCGTCGAGCACGGCATCCACGAACCTGCGGCACTCCACCCAGCTCGCCCCGTGGTGGAAACCCACGTGGCCGACGCTCTCCACCTGCTCCACCGGGAGATGCGTGACCGAACGCGAGCCACGGTCACCGAGCCACAGGACATCACCGGGCACCTCGGCCTCGAGCTTCGCCGTGCTGCCCACCGCGACTATGTGCTGCTCCCATCTCCCGCCCTCGGCGAACATGCTGAGATCCAGCATCGCGCGCACACCGTTCGCGTAGTCGACGATCACGAAGGCGTTGTCGAGGATGTCGCTGCGCTCGCCGTCGTACCACTCGTCGAGATGGTTCACGTCCTGGCCGCCGCTCGCCATCACGCGCACCGGACGCGCGCCCACCGCGAGGTTCATGAGATCGAAGAAGTGACAGCACTTCTCCACCAGGGTTCCGCCGGTGTTGCGGGAGAACCTGTTCCAGTTGCCCACCTTGCGCAGGAACGGGAAGCGGTGCTCGCGCACCGAGAACATCCGCAGCTCCCCCACTGCTCCGTCACCCAGCCGCGACAGCAGTGCCGCAACGGGCGGCATGTAGCGGTACTCGAGGCCCACCCAGGTGATCGTGCTCCGCCTCGACTGAGCCCCGACCACCGCGATGCAGTCCTCCACCGTGGTGCACATCGGCTTCTCCACCAGCACCGGGATGTCGGCGGAGAACACGTCATCCAGCACCTGCCGGTGGGTGTGGTTCGGCGATGCCACCACCACGGCGTCCACTGCCCCCGACCCGAGCATGTCGCGATGGTCCACGAACTCGCGCACCGATGCGGCCCGGTCACCGAGCGCCAGCCGGGCCCAGCCACGGGGTTCCTCGTTCGGGTCGCTCACCGCGGTGATCACCGCCCGGGGCACGGACGACAGGTTCGTGATGTGCTCGCATCCCATCATGCCCGTGCCGATCACACCGATCCTCAGTTCCGACATCGTGGGCAACCCTAGGCCTTCGCCCCTCCCCCCGGACCGTGGCTACTGTCGGTTGCGCGGTCCGGGGGCCGCGCGCACAGGGGGAACCACCATGACCATCGTCGACCTCATCTCGTCCGGCACCGGACTCATCCGCTCCGAAGCCGACATCACACCCGCATGGGTGGAGGGGGTGCTGCGCGGCAGCGGCGCGCTGGAGGACGGTGTGTCCGTGACCGGTGTGGCGCTCGAGCGCATCGGGGAGGGAGTCGGCATCCTCAGCATCCTGCAGCGTGTGCGTCCCTCGTACTCAGCCGCTACGTCGGCACCCGCAACGTTCGTCGTGAAGTACCCCACCGACGACGCCGGCCAGCGCTTCACCGCCGACGCACTCGCGTTCTACATCCGCGAGTGCATCTTCTACCGTGACCTCGCGCCTGGTGCCGCGTTCGCCACCGCCCGTTGCTACGCGCAGGGAATCGCCTCCGACAACACCGACTTCACCGTGGCGATGCAGGACATCAGCGGCATGCGCACCCTGAACCAGCTCGAGGGTGTCAGCCTCGAGGACTCGAGGGTGATCCTCACGAAGCTCGCCGACTTCCATGCGGGATGGTGGGAGAGCAACAGGCTCGACGGGATGCTCGAGGTGTTCCAGCCGCTGTCGAACCCCACGTACCACATGGTGCTGCCCATGCTGTGGGGCCAGGGATGGCCGTCGCTCATGGAGCAGGCACCCGAGATCGTGCCCGAGGAGATCCGCCCGGTGGGCGACATGTGGGGCCCGAAGGTGCAGTGGATGCTCGACAACCTCTCGCTGCCGCGCACCCTGTGCCACGGCGACTACCGCGCCGACAACATCATGTTCGACGGCAATGAACCCGTGGTGATGGACTTCCAGATCGTCGGTGTGGGCGGCGGCATGTACGACGTGGGCTACTACATCAGCCAGTCGATCGATGCCACGGTGCGTGCCGGCCACGACCGTGAGCTCGTCGACCACTATCTGGACAGGCTCGCGCACCACGGCATCAAGGTCGACCGTGACGAGGCATGGCGCCAGTACCTCATCTGCATCGTGTTCTGTCTCACCTACTCGGTGGTGAACTGGCCGCAGTACCCCAACATGAACGAGCGTGGCCAGAGCCTTCTGCGCGACATGCTGCAGCGTGCCATCCGCTGCGTGCTCGACAACAACGCTCTCGACGCAGTCCGCTAGTTTCGCGCCGTGAGCGAGCACACCCACGAGCACGGACGCGACCTCCTGTCGGGGCTGGCGCCCCACACCCGTGACCTGCGCGGGTTGATCCCGGAGGTCTACGAGGGTTTCGCGCGGATGTCGTCAGCCGCCATGGCCGAGGGCGAACTCGACAGGAAGACCAAGGAGCTGATCGCGTTCGCGGTTGCCGTGGCACTGCGCTGCGACGGCTGCATCGCCGCACATGCGAAGGGTCTCGCCCGTGAGAAGGCGTCCGAGAAGGAGGTGGCCGAGGCCATCGGCGTGGCGATCCTCATGAACGGCGGGCCGGGAACGGTGTACGGCCCGCGCGCGATGGCGGCCTACCGCAGTTTCACCTCGGGTTCGACAACAGAACCTTGATCGGGATGTTGCGCGGACCGCGCACCTGACCACCCGCCCAGGTGACCTCCTTCGAGCCGTCCAGCTCGAACTCGGGAACCCGCGCGAGGAACTCCTGGATGGCAACCCTCATCTCCATGCGCGCGAGGTTCGAACCTGCGCAGCGATGGATGCCCGCACCGAACGCCACGTGGCGGTTGTGCTGGCGGTCGATGATGAACCTGTCGGCGTCCTCGAACGCCTCGGGGTCGCGGTTCGCGGCAGGGAACGCCATGAGAACACGGTCGCCCTTGTGCATCGGGCAGCCCTTGTACTCGTAGTCGTCATGCAGGACGCGGGCCATCGTCACCGGTGAGTAGAAGCGGAGGAACTCCTCCACCGCACTGTCGATCAGCTCGGGCTCCCGCAGGAGACGCTCACGGTCCTCCCTGTGCGTGGCGAGGTGCCACAGCGACGAACCGATGCCGCTCCATGTGGTGTCGACCCCGGCGATCAGCAGCAATCCGCACATGCCGAGAACGAGCCTGTCGGGGTAGGGGTTGCCGTCGGGGTCGCGGGCACGCAGCAGCTCGCTGATCATGTCGTCGCCGAGGCCCGTCGCACGGCGCTCCGCGACCTGCGAGATGAAGAACTCGCGCAGCTCGTCGCTGGCGCGCTGGCGGCCCTCGAGGTCGTAGGTGGCGTTCTCGAGCACGGCCCGCACCCACTCGGTGAACTTGTCCTTCATGTCGGTGGGGACGCCCAGCATCACGGCGATCACCTGCGCGGGGATCAACTGCGCGTACTCCACGGCGGCATCCGCGGTGTCGCGGCCGGCGATGCCGTCCATGAGCTCACGGCACCACGCACGCGTGAACACCTCGAGCTGGTCGACGGCCTTCGGTGAGAACGACGGCAGCAGCGTGCGGCGGCTGTAGGTGTGCAGGGGAGGGTCGACCGAGATCGGTGCGGCGATGGTGATCGGTTCCTGGTCGGGGTTCAGCGGCGGGAACACGGTGATCGACTTCGAGGAGAAGTGCTCGATGTCGCGCGCGATGGCGGTGACGTCCTCGTAGGTGGTGGGCAACCACGAACCACCGAGCACGTCGGTGTGCGCCACGGGACAACGCTTGCGGAGGTCGTCCCAGATCGTGAACGGGTCGGCGATGTACTCCGGATGGAAAATGTCGTACTCGGATGCCCAGTCGATCATGTCGGTCATGTCGTGCTCCCCCTCGCTTCGTGCGGCACCTCATGAGACATGCGGTGCCCGCCTGTCTCACTGTAACCCCGGTGACGGCCGGCACACCAGCCCCGCATAGGGTCGCACCCATGCCCGTCCTCTCTCCCACCGCTGACCCCGCGGACCTCGGCTTCGACCCGGCCCGCCTCACCCGCATCGACGACCACTTCCGCAGGTACGTGGACGACGGCCGCCTGCC
>JBJTFB010000050.1:0-3806 GCA_046093205.1 Acidimicrobiales bacterium | reverse complement strand
ACGTGCGGGCGAACCCCGACGTGATCGCGGCCTACCTGGGGGTGCCCGAAGATGCTTCTTGAGGTGAACGACCTCCACGTGTTCTACGGCCGCATCGAGGCCATCAAGGGCATCTCCTTCTCCGTCGGTGAGGGCGAGATTGTCACGCTGATCGGCGCGAACGGTGCGGGCAAGACCACGACCCTGCGCACCCTGTCGGGTGTGCGCAGCGTGGCGCAGGGCTCGGTTTCCTACGACGGCCGCGACATCACGAAGCTGGCACCGCACGAGCGGGTGAAGCTCGGCATCTGCCAGTCACCCGAGGGCCGCGGCATCTTCCCCGGCATGACGGTGCTCGAGAATCTCGAGATGGGTGCCTACACCCGCAGCGGCAAGGATGCGCACACCGAGGAGGAGCTCGAGCACGTGTTCGGACTCTTCCCGCGGCTGAAGGAGCGCATCTCGCAGCTGGGCGGCACGCTGTCGGGTGGTGAGCAGCAGATGCTCGCCATCGGCCGCGCGCTGATGAGCCGTCCGCGGCTGCTGCTGCTGGACGAGCCCTCGATGGGACTCGCGCCGATGCTGATCGCGCAGATCTTCGAGATCATCAAGCAGATCAACGCCGAGGGCGTGTCGGTTCTGCTCGTGGAGCAGAACGCAACCCAGGCACTGCGCACGGCCCACCGCGCCTACGTCCTCGAGACCGGGTACGTGGTGAAGGAGGGCAGCGGCGCCGCCCTCCTCGACGATCCTGCCGTCCGCGCCGCCTATCTCGGCGGCTGACCGGGCTCTGCGTACCGCCTGTCCCGGCGGCTGAGCTGGTCAGACGGGCAGGGAGTCCAGGAAGCGCATCACGGCGGCGGCACTCTCCGCACGCCAGCGGTCGACCTCGTCACCATCCCTGCGCGACATGATTGCCTCGGCCACGGGTGCGAGGGTGCGTCGCTGCCGCGTGAGGAACCGGCCGTTCGCACGCCCCATGCGACGTCTCAGCACAAGTTTCACCAGCAGAACCGTGCGCACCTCGCGCACGTGCTCCACCGGTTCGTCGAGCCAGTCGAGGGCACGTCGCCGGCCCGCGGCGGTGGGGGACAGCACCACGCGCCCGGGCCCGTCACCGTCGGTGCGGTGGCCCTTGCGCACGAGACCCTCGTCCACCAGGTTGTCGACGGTTCGGTACACGAGCTGGCGCGAGAGCGTCCATGCCCGGCCGATCTCGGAACCGGGCGCGAGCTCGCGCTGCAGTGCCCATCCGTGGCGGGGTTGTTCCACCAGCAGCGCAAGCACCACATCGCGGGCGAGCAGCGAATCAGCCGTCGGCATGACCTCACCGTAGCCGAGTAGTCACAAACTGACTACCATGTCGGGGTGACACGGACCCGCCGCGGCGCCTTGCTGACTGCTCTTGCCGTGCTGCTCGCCAACGCATGTTCCACCGGCAACAACGAAACGGATGCCGACAGCAACGGCTGTCTGCCCGTCACGGCTCTGGTGGCGAGTTCCTTCGCCCCGGCACTTCTCGACCCCGCGGCAAACCCGTGTGCCGGCACGTGGCAGGTGTCGTCGGGTTCGTCCACTGCTCTTGCGGCCCAGGTGCGCGAGGGGGCACCGGCCGATGTGTTCGTGTCCGCCGGCACGGCCGCGGTCGATGCACTCACGGCCGACGGCCTCACGTTGGGCGGGGCGGTGCAGCTCGGGAGCGTGCGGGGCACGCTGGTCGTTGCACCCTCTGTCTCCATCGGGTCGTTGCGGGAACTGCCGGGGAGAGTGACCGAGGGTTGGAAGGTCGGTCTGTGCGTTCCGTCGGCCCCGTGCGGCGACATGGCCGACCGGTTGCTCGCGAACGCGGGGAACCTGTGGGGTGTGGGATTCGGGCGCAGGGAGGTGGCTGTCACGGAGGCAGCGTCAGCGGAGGACCTCCTTGCCATGGTCACCTCGGGCGAGATCGATGCGGCGGTCACGTACGAATACGTGTGCAGCACATTGCCGAACGTCGAGGCGGCCGTGGGGTGCGTGAACATTCCCGACACCGTGGGGGGAGCACCCCTGAACGTGCGCACCCCGTACGTTGCCGTGCAGCTGCGACAGGGTGAGGCGGGGGAGTCCTTCCTGCGGTTCGTGACCTCTGCCCCGTTCAGGGCGTTCATCGCTGAGCGGATGAGGGTGTCGTGAGGACGCGCCGGGCCCCTGCCCTCGTGGTTGCTGCCGCGATCGGTGCGTTGTTCGTGGCTCTGCCCGTGCTCGGCATCGTGGTGCGCATGCCGTGGTCGGATGCGGCGGGCATCCTCGGCTCGGGCAGCGTCCGCACCGCCGCATGGCTGTCGGTCCAGACCTCGCTCCTGGCGGCGGTGACCGCGACGGTGCTCGGGGTGCCGCTTGCATGGGTGATGTCACGCGCGAGGGGCCGCACCGTTGCGCTCGTGCGCTCGGTGGTGATCACGCCCATGCTGCTTCCCCCGGTGGTGGCCGGCATCGCGCTGCTCACGGTGTTCGGTCGCCGCGGCATCATCGGGGCGTCGTTGCTCGACTGGTGGGGCGTGTCCATCCCGTTCACCCGCACGGCGGTGGTGATGGCCCAGGTGTTCGTGTCGCTGCCGTTCCTGGTGCTCGCGGTGGAGTCCGCGTTCCGTCAACTGGATGTGGGGCTCGAGGACGCGGCCCGCACCCTCGGCGCCTCGCCGTGGAGGGTGTTCACACCGGTCGCGCTGCCCGGCGCTCGCGGCGCGGTCGGCGCGGGCATCGCACTCGCATGGGCGAGGTCGCTCGGCGAGTTCGGCGCCTCGATCACCTTCGCCGGCAGCTTCCCCGGACGGACACAGACGGTGCCGATGGCTGTGTACGAGTTGGTGGCAACCGACTACGAGGCGTCACTCGTCCTCTCGTTCGGCATGATGGCCGTGGCGGTGGCGGTCATCGCGGCCCTCCGCGACCGTTGGATGGTGACACGGTGACGCTGTCGGTGCACGGTTCGTTCGGTCGCGGCGGGTTCGTGCGCGATGTGACGCTCGATGCCGCAGCGGGCCGACCGGTGGGTGTGGTCGGCCCGAACGGTTCGGGGAAATCGACACTCCTGCACACCATCGCGGGTCTCGACCGCATGCGCTCTGGTTCCGTCAGTCTCGACGGCACGGTTCTCGACGACGGCGGCACCTTCGTGCAGCCGGGCGAGCGGCGGTGCGTGGTGATGTTCCAGGACCTCCGGCTCTTCCCGCACATGACGGTGCTGGGCAACGTGGCCTACGGGCCGCGCTGCCACGGCGCACCGCGCCGGGAGGCACACGACAGGGCTCTCGGGGCCCTCGAGTCGGTGGGGGCGGCACACCTCGCCGACAGGCAGCCGGGCACCCTCAGCGGAGGGGAGCGCCAGCGCGTGGCCCTCGCCCGCGCCATCGTGACGAACCCGCGCATTCTCCTGCTCGACGAGCCGTTCGCGGCGGTGGATGCCGTCTCGCGGCCGGCGCTGCGCGGGCTGCTCACGACGATGCTCGTGGGCGCGGACTGCCACGTGCTCGTGGTGTCGCACGACCCCGCCGACCTCGACGGCCTGGTGGAGGGCATCGTCTCCCTCTGAGGTGGCCGGCCCGGAGCCGGGGCGGGCAACCGTTCACCTTTCGTTCATCGAGCGTCAGGTTTGGCGTCAGGTGGCACTGTGAGACTGCCCCCGTGAGCACGGCGGGCGAGACGGTGGAGCGACGGCGTGTCACGGTCCGCCACGACGGCGATCAGTGCGGTGATCACCGACCCGACGAGCATCGCGCCGATTCCGAGGACCGCCGTGGAGGTGTCCTCCGGGTTCCCGATGTCCCACTTCTCGCCCGTGATGAAGC
>JBJTFB010000049.1:0-4009 GCA_046093205.1 Acidimicrobiales bacterium | reverse complement strand
CCGGGCTCGCTGTAGAGGAGACACATCGCGACCTCATCGAGCAGCAGCCTGCGCATGAACTCATCGCGCAGAGAGTCACTGCCGAACGACACCATCGTGCCCGCCCACAGGTTCGTCTTGTCCTGGCCGGGGCCCGGCACGCCCCGCTCGGAGAAGAGCGCCTCCACTGCGGTCGCATCGTCCTCGGACAGTTCGCGTCCGTGCCACTTGCGTGGCCAGCGCAGTGCGGCCCACCCCGAGTCGATGACCGTCTCGCGCCACTCGTCGGGGTCGACGTCGGGGCGCCAGTTCCTCTCGATGAACTCCTCTGCTTCGCGCAGCACCTCGCTCACGGGCACTCCCTTCCGGACAGGGCCGAATCTAGACCCCTCCCGTGCCCGCGACACCTGTCGGGTTCAGGAACAGAAGCGGACGGTCTCGCGCACCAGAGCATCGGGCGCCTCCCACGGCACGAAGTGACCGACACCGTCCAGTCGGTGCGGGCCGTCGATGCGGTCGAACACCACCGCGGCCATGCGGTCGAAGTCGGGGTAGATCACGCGGTCGCTGGTGCCGAACAGCACGAGGGTGGGTGTGTGGGTGTTCCTGCCGAACAGGGGACGTTCGGTGCGTTTGTCGGCGGAGAACGCCGATTCGTAGTTGCCGAACGAGGCCCGGAGTCTCGCGGCGTCGGCGAAGGGCTCCGCATGCCACCGCGCATCGGCAGCGGTGAACGCACCCGGGTGCGCCCAGTTGCGCGGGCCGTAGAACTGCTCCACGTACGCGACGCGCTTGTCCTCCGTGTCGAGCCCGGCGGCGAGTGCGTCGGCGTCGGTGCCCTGGCGCACGAAGTAGTCGGCGGTCGACGGGTCGGCGCGCGTCACCATGCCGGCCATGCGCTCGCGGTCGTACGGCAGCGGTGAGTTGAACACCACCATGCGCTCCACCCAATCGGGAAACCGCAGTGCACACTCCTGCACCACGGGGCCACCGAGGTCGCCACCCATCAGCACAACGCTGCGGTGGCCCAGCTCGTCGTGCACGAGTGAGTGGACGTCGAGAGAATGGGACACCACGTCGTTGAACCCGTCGGGGGCAACGTCGGACTCGCCGAAACCGCGCAGGTCGGGCACCACCACATCGAAGCCGGCATCGGCGAGACGCTGCGCGACACGCGCATACAGGCGCTTCGTCTCCGGCCATCCGTGCACGCACACGAGAACCGGCGCACCCTCGTGACCCGACGGCAGGTTCCAGTACGCCTGCGCAAAGCCACGGCGGTGCGAGAACCGGGTGGGAGGAACCTCTTTCATGCCCGGTTCGGACGTGCGGCGGTCATGGACAACACACCGAGCGCGATGAAGAGGAACCCCGACACCCACCGGCGCATCACGTAGACGGCCCTCCCCCGCACGAGCCGATCACGCAGGCGCGAGGCGAGCAGCACGTACGAGGAGTTGAACACGGTGGCGAGAAGGAGGAACACGGCCGCCAGCACGAGCGACTGGGTGGTGGCGCTGTCGGCGGCAGGGTCAACGAACTGGGGGAAGATCGACAGGAAGAACAGCGCCGTCTTCGGGTTGAGGGCATTGACGAGCACTCCCTGGCGGAACACGAGAGCGCGGTCCACGTGCGAGGTGTCCTCGGCAAGCGCGGGCGGTGACGTGAGCAGCGTCCGCACGCCCGTCCACACGAGGTAGGCGACGCCGACCCACTTGATGGACTCGAACAGGGCCTGCGACGTGGCGATCACGGCGCTCAGGCCCAGGGCGGCCAGGGTCGCCTGCAGCGCATCGCCCACCTCCAGGCCGGCCACGGCGGTGAGCCCGGCGGTGCGGCCGTCGGCGAGGGTGCGGTTCAGCATGAAGATCACGGCCGGCCCGGGGATGAGAAGGAGCACCACGGTGGCCCCGATGAAGGCAAGGAGACTCGCTGGATCGGGCATGAAACGACTGTATCCGCACGGGTTCGCAACGGTCCCGCAACGAACCGGCCATCCGCTCCGGCACCCCCAGGAGGATTAACGCTCCGTGTGCGTGTGCGTAACACACGCGAAACACGGCCTTCCTATCTTCACCGACGTACCCACCCGACCACCTACAACCAGGGGAAACCAACATGGAAAGCGCAAACCTCGTCTGGGTGCTCGTCTCATCGGCACTCGTCCTGTTCATGACACCCGGCCTCGCCTTCTTCTACGGCGGAATGGACCGGAGGCGCAACGTCCTCAACATGCTGATGATGAACTTCTACTGCGTTCTCATCGTGCCCATTCTCTGGATGGTGCTCGGGTACTCCCTGGCCCAGGTGCCGTTCGGGAACGACTTCATCGGCGGGTTCGACTCCTTCCTGCTGGGCGACATCACGAAGGCAGACAACGGCATCACTCTCGCCACCGTCGCGTTCCTCGGCATGTTCGCTGCGATCACACCGGCCCTCATCTCGGGTGCCGTGGCCGACCGCATGAAGTTCTCCGCCTGGGCGGTCTTCGTTCCGGTGTGGCTCTTCCTCGTCTACGTGCCGGTCTTCAAGTGGGTGTACGGCGGCTGGCTGGGCCAGCGCGGCTCGCTCGACTTCGCCGGCGGCACCGCGATCCACGTGAACGCCGGCATCGCCGCCCTCGCCGCTGTGTTCGTGCTGGGCAAGCGCAAGGGTGACCCCTCGCCGCCGCACTCGATGCCCCTCGTGATGATCGGCACGGGCATCCTCTGGTTCGGTTGGTTCGGTTTCAACGCCGGTTCCGCACTCGCCGCGAACGGAACCGCCGCACAGGCCTTCATGAACACCTTCCTCGCCGGGGCAGCCGCGGGCCTCGCCTGGGTGCTGGTCGAGTGGATGCGCGACGGACACCCCACCAACCTCGGTGCCGCCTCGGGCATCGTGGCGGGCCTCGTGGCCATCACCCCCGCCGCCGGCTACGTGTCGGGTGCATCCCCCATCCTCATCGGTCTCATCGCCGGCGTGGTGTGCTGCTACGCGGTGCGCCTGAAGAACAGGTTCGGCTACGACGACGCGCTTGACGTGGTGGGTGTCCACTTCGTCGGAGGCATCGTGGGTTCGCTGCTCATCGGGTTCTTCGCGAACCCGGAGTTCTTCGAGGGTTCCTTCGAGAAGGGGATCTTCTACGGTGGCGATACGGGGCTGCTCGTGGAGCAGGCCCTGGCGAACGGTGTGGCGATCGTCTGGTCGTTCGTGCTGACATTCGTCATCATGACCGCACTGAAGAAGACCATCGGCGTGAGGGTGGAGGAGCAGGACGAGTACACCGGCCTCGACCTCTCCCAGCACGCAGAGACCGCGTACCACGACTGACCGACAATCCGATCCACAGGAGACACGAACAATGAAGCTCATCACAGCAATCGTCAAGCCGTTCAAGGTGGACGACGTGAAGGACGCCCTCCGGGCCGCTGGCGTGGAGGGAATCACCGTCAGCGAGGTTCGCGGCTTCGGCCGCCAGGGCGGTCACACCGAGACCTACCGCGGGTCGGAGTACAAGATCGACTTCGTCCCGAAGGTGAAGATCGAGATCGTCACGGCCGACGGCAAGGTGAACGAGATCCTCGACGTGATCACGAAGGCCGCCGCCACCGGCAAGATCGGTGACGGCAAGGTGTGGGTCACGAACGTGGAGCAGATCCTGCGCATCCGCACCGGGGAGACCGGCGACGCCGCGATCTGATGCGGCTGGTGGCGGCCCTAGTTGGCCAGTGATCCACCGTAGATCTGCCACGCCAGCAGCGACTTCGCCACGAGGCTGAGCACGAGATACGTCTTCTCGCCGTGCACGTAGTCGGCCCACCGACCGACTCCGCGGTACTGCAGCCACTGGTTCAGTCCGAACGAGAAGAAGAGCACCTGCTCCACCACCACGATGAAGAACACGAACGTGGGGACGGTCTCGGCCCCGACCACGTTCACCCAGATACCGATCCACGGCAGCGCACCCGCGATGGTGCCGACCCAGAACGGCTGCTTCGTGGTGGTGGAGCTGGTGCGCGTCTGCTGGTTGGGACGGAAGCCGGGGCTG
>JBJTFB010000048.1:0-4588 GCA_046093205.1 Acidimicrobiales bacterium | reverse complement strand
AGGGTTTCGGCTGGTTCGTGGCCGGCGAACCGGTGCGCCAGCCCCTCGCCCGTCTCGCCACGATCGAGGACCAGATGCGCGCCTCCGGTGTGAAGCCGGAGCGGCGCGTGCTCGAGTTCGCCTTCGAGCGCGCGCCGCGCGGCGTCGCGCGTGCGCTCGGCGCAACCCAGACACTCCGGGTCCGCCGCGTGAACCTCGCCGACGGCGAGCCGTTCGCCATCGTCACCGTGTGGTGCGCCGCCGACCTCGCCCAGAACCTCTCTCGCGCCGACGTGGAGAGGTCGCCGTTCTACGAACTGCTCGACGTGCCCCTCAGCGGTGCCACCCAGACGATCGGTGCCGACGTGGTGTCCGCTGACGAGGCGAAGGTACTGAAGGTCCCGGTGGGTTCACCGGTGCTGCGGTGCGAACGCACCACCACCGACACCGCCGGCCGCACCGTGCTGGTCAGCCACCACGTGTTCCCGGCACACCGCACCGAGTTCGTGGTGGACCTGCCGTTTGCCGACCAGTCCATCGCGCCGAGCGGGCTTCGTCTCGTCGAGTGAGGTCGGCCGCGATGAACGCGGCGCCCCGGGCCGGGTTCAGGCCAGGAACTGCCTGCGCCAGCCCTCCAGGTCACGTTCGAGGCCGTCGCGCATCGCGTCCAGCAACGGTGCACGCAGACGCTTCTTGCTGACTGCGTGGGCGCCGTTGTCGAGTGCGGAGAGCGAACCCGCGAACGAGACCGCGCGCGGCAGGAGACCGTCGGGTTCGGCGGTCTCGTCGAGCAGTCCGTTCGCCACGGCGTTGTCGGGTGTGAACACCTCCGCCAGCAGCACGGCACGCGGTAGTGCCGCCGGGGTCACCCGCTGGCGCAGCAGTTCGATGGTGCTGAACGGCATCGCCATGCCGATCGCCACCTCGTTCGCCACGTAACGGAAGCTGCCCCGCGCCCCGATCCGGTAGTCACCGCACAGCGACAGGAACACCCCCATCGCGATCGCGTGGCCCGGTGATGCAACCACCACCGGCATCGGGTGCGACAGCAGACGCATGGCGAGTGTGATCCCGCCGTGCAGCATGTCGACGGCAGGTTGGCCGCCGGCGGCGAGGGTCTTCAGGTCGAAGCCGGCCGAGAAGAACCCGGGCCTGCCGGTGAGCACCACCGGGAGACCGTCGGCCTCCGCGGCATCGAGCGCGCCGTTCACCCCGGCCTGCAGGGCCGACGAGACAGCGTTCGCCTTGCCGTCATCCATGGTGATGACGGCCACGCGCTCCTGCACGGAGTGCGTGACGGGGGAGTCGCTCACCACTTGTACCAGTGGAGCACCATACAAAGCGGTTAGCGCGTTGCGGGCGTGAAGTCGGTGCCCTTGGTGTAGGCGATGGGGAACAGGCCGCCCTGGCTGATGCGCTCGTGGGGGATGCCGAGCAACTTCGCCGCTTCCTCCTCGCCGCCGTTCATGAGGTGGATGGTGGTCCATGCCGAGCCCATGCCGCGCTCGCGCAGCGCGAGCATGAAGCTCCACACCGCCGGCAGCAGGGATCCCCACTGGCTCGCGGTGGCGAAGCTGGGCAGGTTGTCGAGGCGACCCTCGATCGCGGGGATGAGCAGAAGTGGGGCACGCTCGAAGTTGTCGGCGAGATATCCGGCCGAGTCACGCACGAGGTCCATGCGCTCGCCTCGGCTGTCGCCGTCGGCGTACTCGCGGCCGGGCATGCTCGCGTACACCGACCAGTTCTTGCGGTAGATGTCGGCGAGTGCTTTCGTCTTGGCGGCGTCCTCCACCCCGATCCAGTGCCAGCCCTGGCTGTTCGAGCCGGTGGGAGCCTGGAGGGCGATCTCGAGGCACTCCTCGACGATCTCCCGCTCGACCGGCCGGTCGAAGTCCAGGCGCTTGCGCACGCTGCGGGTGGTCTTCAGGACTTCGTCTGCGGAGAGGGTAAGTTTCATGGCGGGCACTCTGCCACGGCCCGGGTGAGGGACGAAACGGCGTCCCGTGACAGACTGCCGCCATGGCAGAGCGCGTGATCATCAACATCTCCGACGGCATCGCCGACGTGAGGTTCAACAGGCCCGAGAAGAGGAACGCCCTCGACGGCGAGCAGTTCCAGGCCATCGTGGATGCGGGCGAGTCGCTGAAGTCGAACAAGAAGATCAACGCGGTCGTCGTCTCCGGCGAGGGTGCCTCGTTCTGCGCCGGCATCGACCTCGCCTCCCTCGGCGGTATGGCCTCGGGCGAGCGCGGCAACGGTGACCGTCAGCCGTCGGCCGGCGACATGGTGGACGGTCGCATCACCCATCTCGGCCAGCAGTCGGCGTGGGTGTGGCAGGAGATCCCGGTGCCGGTGGTTGCCGCGGTGCACGGCCACGCCCTGGGCGGCGGGTGCCAGATCGCCCTCGGTGCGGACGTGCGCATCGCGCATCCCGACACCAAGTTCTCGGTGCGCGAGACGTACTGGGGTCTCGTTCCCGACATGGCCGGGACGGTGCTGATGCAGGGTCTCGTGCGGGCCGACATCATGAAGGACATCGTGATGACCGCGCGCATCTTCGACGGACGGGAGGCCGCACAGATAGGGCTCGTCACCCGGCTCTCCGACACCCCGTACGAGGCGGCCCACGAGTGGGCACAGGAGATCTGCCGCCGCAGCCCCGACGCCGTGCGCGGGTCGAAGGAGCTGCTGAACCGGCTGGCCCTCGAGATTGCTGCCGCGCAGTTCGCCGCCGAGCGGCGCATCATCGGGGGGCTCGTGGGCGGGCCGAACCAGCGCGAGGCCGTGCTCTCCGACTTCGAGAAGCGTGCCCCGAAGTGGCACGAGCCACGCTGACGCACCTCACAGGGCCGACGAAACGCTTTGCCGCGCCCGCGGCACCCCGTTAGCCTGATGACCCTCGGGCCAGCGTCGTCCCGGGGAACCAAGAGAGTTTCCTGTCCGTGCCCTGTGCGGACCCCCGGAGGACGAACGACGCCATGAACCCCGACCTGCCTGCGCGCCACGGTCTCTACGACCCCCGTTTTGAGCACGACGCCTGTGGTGTCTCCTTCGTTGCGAACGTGAAGGGGCACAGGAGCCGCTCCATCGTCGACCTCGGACTCACTGCGCTCATGAACATGGAGCACCGCGGTGCCACCGGGGCCGAGCCCGACACGGGTGACGGCGCGGGGATCCTGGTGCAGATGCCTGATGCCTTCATGCGCGCCACCGCCGGGTTCGACCTCCCCACGGAGGGCTCGTATGCCGCGGGCATGGCGTTCCTCCCGGCGGACCCCGCCCGGTGTGCCGAGGCAATGGCCACCGTGGAGCGCATCACGCGCGAGGAGAACCTGCGGCCCCTCGGTTGGCGGGAGGTCCCGGTGAACCCCTCGTGCCTCGGCGCCTCCGCACGGGCCGTGATGCCCGCGTTCCGCACCTATTTCGTCGATGACCCCGCGGGCGCAGCCGGTATCGACCTCGACCGCAGGTTGTTCATCGTGCGCAAGCGCATCGAGCACGAGCTCACCGATGCCATGCGCACCTACTTCTCGTCGCTGTCGGCACGGACATTCGTGTACAAGGGCATGCTGACAACGCCCGAGCTGGGCCAGTTCTTCCCCGACCTCTCTGACGGGCGCATGGAGTCCGCCCTCGCCCTCGTGCACAGCCGGTTCTCCACGAACACCTTCCCGTCCTGGCCGCTCGCACACCCGTACCGCTTCATCGCCCACAACGGCGAGATCAACACGGTGCAGGGCAACCGCAACTGGATGCGCACACGCGAGGCCCTGCTGCAGAGCGACCTCATCCCCGGTCTCGAGCGCGCGTACCCCATCTGCACGCCCGGCATGTCGGACTCCGCCAGTTTCGACGAGGTGCTCGAGCTGCTGCACCTCGCCGGTCGTTCCCTGCCGCACGCATTACTGATGATGATCCCCGAGGCGTGGGAGAACAACGACCGCATGGACCCGCGCAAGCGCGCCTTCTACCGCTTCCATGCGTCCCTGATGGAGCCGTGGGACGGTCCGGCCGACGTGTGCTTCACCGACGGCACGGTGATCGGGGCGGTGCTCGACCGCAACGGCCTGAGGCCGGGGCGATTCTGGGTCACGAACGACGACCTCGTGGTGCTGGCGAGCGAGGCCGGGGTGCTCGACATCGAGCCCTCGCGCATCATCCGCAAGGGACGCCTGCAGCCGGGCCGCATGTTCCTCATCGACACAGCGCAGGGACGCATCATCGATGACGAGGAGATCAAGCTGCAGCTCGCCTCCGAGCACCCGTACGCGGAATGGGTCGAGGCCGGCATGACGCACCTCGATGACCTCCCCGCGCGTGAGCACGTGGTGCACAGCAGGGGCAGCGTCCTGCGCCGCCAGCAGATGTTCGGCTACACCGACGAGGAGCTGAAGGTCATCGTGTCGCCGATGGCGCGCTCCGGCGCGGAGCCCGTGGGGTCCATGGGCACGGACACCCCGATAGCGGTGCTCTCGGAACGGTCCCGCCTGCTCTTCGACTACTTCCAGCAGTTGTTCGCACAGGTCACGAACCCGCCGCTCGACGCCATCCGCGAGGAGGTGGTGACCGCGGTCGGCACCAGTGTCGGCCCCGAGGCGAACCTGCTCGC
>JBJTFB010000047.1:0-8310 GCA_046093205.1 Acidimicrobiales bacterium | reverse complement strand
GGGAAAGGTGGATGTCGACGTGAGGTCCGAGCGCACCACGCATCTCGATGAGTTCGGCCGGATGAAGAGGACCGTGACGGCACCGTGAGTGACCCGGCGGAGATCAAGCGCCGCAGCCGTGCACACGGCCAGGCGCAGCGGGGGCAGACGTCTGCCCGCACGGGCGCCGGCACGAGCCATGGCTCGGGTAGTTCGTCATCCCGTGCTCCGACGTCCCGTGATGCTGCACGCCGCAACGCTGCACCCCGCAGCACCTCGTCCCGAAGCGGGCCCCGACGGCCCTCCGCGGCACGGCCGGCCGTGTGCACGGCTGCGGCGCTTGATCTCCGCCGGGTCACTCACGGTGCCGTCACGGTCCTCTTCATCCGGCCGAACTCATCGAGATGCGTGGTGCGCTCGGACCTCACGTCGACATCCACCTTTCCCACCCCGGACGCCACGAGAACCGCGATGTCGGCGGGAACGTTCACCATGTTGGTGTCGAGGCCCTGCACCATGCCCATCGCACGTGCCCGCTCGTTCAGGTACGCCGGTGACTGGAACCTGGCGCGCTCGGCGCGGAGACGGTCGAAATTGTTGCGGGCGCGCACGATGTCGGAGTTGAGCCTGTCGAGACGGAGCTGCTGTTGGGCCATGTGCGTGCGCAGGAGAACCACCGCGAAGAGGCTCCCGATCACCACGGCCACCACCGTGCCGATGCGCACGCTGCGCCTGCTGCGTCGCGGCACGAGCCGCAGGTCGGGGATGTCAACCGGGGTGAGCCCGGGCAGGAGGCGCTCGGCGAGTGCCATCAGCGTCCACCACCCGTCTTCTCCACCACGCGGAGGCGTGCGGACCGCGCGCGTGGGTTGCGGGCGATCTCCTCCGCGGTCGGCTCACGACGAGTGCGCACCCGGCGCACGAGCCCCACCGCACCGCAGGCGCAGGGAAGTCCGGTGGGGCAGGTGCAGCCACCGGACTCGGCATCGCGGAGCACCGATTTCACGATCCGGTCCTCACCGGAGTGATACGAGAGAACGGCCAGCCTGGCCCCCGGACGGAGCAGACCGATCGCGGCCCTCAGGGCCTCGGGAAGGATCTCCAGCTCCTGGTTGACCTCGATCCGCAGCGCCTGGAACGTACGCCTGGCGGGGTGTCCACCGCGCCGGCGAGTGGCTGCGGGAATCGCGTCGGTCACGATCCGGGCGAGGTCGGCGGTTCCCTGCACGGGCCGGTTCGCCACGATCGCGCGTGCGATGCGTCCGGCGAAACGCTCGTCGGAGTTCTCCCGGATGATGCGGGCGAGGTCGGCCTCGTCGTAGGAGTTCACGACCGTGTCGGCACTGATCTCACGCGTGCGGTCCATCCGCATGTCGAGCGGCGCGTCGTGGCGGTGCGAGAAGCCGCGCTCCGTCACGTCCAGCTGAGGCGAGGAGACACCGAGGTCAAAGAGGGCGCCGACGAGGCCGTCGGCACCCTCCCGACCCACCACTTTCGCCAACGAATCGAAGCGGGCGCGCCGGAGGGTTGCGCGCCCCCTCAGACCAACCTGTTCCAACCGGCGCGCGGCTGCATCGAGCGCCGCGTCGTCCTGGTCGATGCCGAGCAACGTGACATCGGCATGTGCAGCGAGAACTTCCACCGCGTGTCCCGCGCCGCCGAGTGTTGCGTCGAGGAACACCCCGGGTTCGATGTCCGAGAAGACCCCGAGGATCTCCCCTGCCATCACGGGGTCGTGGGCGAAGTCGCTCATGCACGTTCCCCCGGCACCCGGCAGCCTCCCGGACGGCAGATGCCTCCCGGATTTCTCCCCGGAGAAGGCGCGATGACAGCGGGCGGAGTTGAAGCTGACCACCGTGCCGTCCGGGAGACTGCCGGAAGCCGCGGGCCCCCGGTTGTGTGAACGGGAATCAGACTCATGACGGATCACTTGTCTGCTCCCGCGATCTTTTCTGTTCCTTCCGCCGCGATGCGCTCGTGGCGGGCCGGGTCCCAGATCTCCACCCGGTCGAAGGCCCCGGTCACGATGACCCTGGACCCGAGAGACAGCCCCGCGTAGCCGCGGAACATCTCCTCGAGATTCACACGCCCCTGGGCATCCACCGCGACCTCGACGGTGTTGCTGGCGAGGGCGCGCAGTTCGTTGCGGTCGACCTCACCGCGGCTGACCTTGGCCAGCATCTCTGCGGCAAGGGAATCGAACGCCTCGGCCGTCAGAACGTCCACGCACTTGTCGCGGCCGAAGGCCAGGTAGCAACGCGGCTCGAGACGGGGGCGAAAGGGCGCGGGCAGGGCAAGGCGACCCTTGGGGTCCAACTGCCTTTCGTGCCGCCCGACGAACACGCCTCCGCCTCTCCCGACTGGACGACCTTCGCCCTGTCGCTGACGTCACATTATCCCCACCAGCCCCCACTGTCAACCACTATTCCCCACCACACACCACCAGCCTCCCCACCGATCCCCACCGGGGCGCACGGAACCAGAGTCGGAAGTCGGTCAGTGGTGCGCGGTTGCACGCACCTCATGGGGCCCGGTGCGGGCTGGTTCAGCCGTTCAGAACGGAGAGGAGACGGTCGACGAGGGCGGGCCCGTCGATGTCGACGGTGGCCACGTGGAGTTCTGAGGCCGAGGCGGCGACCACCCGGTCGGTGAACGCCCCAGCGAATCGCGCCGGCTCCCATCGTGTGTAGACGACGCACTGGAACCTTGCCCCGTCACGTGTGCGCCGCTGGCTGATACCCACGGCTTTCGCCCCGGCCACGGTCACCTCCCCGGGTGCAAGGCCGGCAAAACACAGTGCGCGTGCCAGCGGACGGGCCACATACGGCCCCGTCCACACCTCCACAGCGCCGTTCACGAGTGGCTCGAGCAGCGCGGAGAACACAGTGCCGAGCCACACACCGCTCGTGGGCGCGTCATCGGTCCACAACGGGTCGTCACGGTCGATTGTGAGATCGACCCAGAGCGAACACGTCGGGTCGAGCCACACTGCGCCACCCCCCGTGCGGCGTGAGCACACCTCGAGGCCGAGCTGTGCGGCCCGCTCCGGATCGACCTCGTCGGCGCGCTGCGACGACCCGAGCACGAGCGCCGGCGAGATCGGTTCGACGAGCCACAGGCGGCGTCCGTGGGGAAGGTCCTGCGCGTGGAACTCGCCCGCGCCGCCCCGCCACGTGTCGGCGAGCCACCCGTTCATGCCGTCAACTCGCGGCCGCGAGATAAGGCTTCCACTCCTCGGGCACCCTCGGCACCGAGAAGACGATCCACGACAGCTCGCGCGGGGCACGGGGCTTCTTCGACAGCCTCATTCCCGCTTCCTCAGGTGTGCGGTCGCGCTTGGCCAGGTTGCACGGTCGGCACGCCGCAATCACGTTCTCCCACACGTTCAGCCCGCCGCGGGAGCGCGGCATCACGTGATCGATCGAGTCGGCCGCACCGCCGCAGTAGCCGCACCGGTGCTCGTCACGGGCGAATATCGCACGCCGCGACATTGCGGTGCTGCGGTTGAAGGGAACCTTCACCACGTACCTGAGCCTGATCACGAGCGGCGCGGCGACCGCAAGTCGCTCCGATCTCACCACCGAACCGTCGTCCTCCACGATGTCGGCCTTGTCACACAGCACCAGGCACACGGCCCTGCGTGCAGGAACCACGCCGAGCGGCTCGTACGTTGCGTTGAGAACGAGTGCACTCCGCATGGTGACGGCCGACCTACAGCCGGCCCGTGCCGGTACTCGCGGTGGTGAGCACCGCAGCATGCGCGATGCCGTGCATCATCCCCTGCGTCCCCACTTCCTGCACCATTGCAGATAGTCCACCACATCAGCGGGGTCGACGCGACCGCCCGATTCGAGGTGCCGGCCGCCGTACTGGGTCACCAGGCGGAACTCGACGTACCCCTCCGGCGGCAACGGAAGAAACGGCGGTCGGTGCCACCAGCCCCTTGGGGCCATGCGCAGCAACTGCACGAGGGCGGTCGGCCACAGTGCGGGACGACGCAGCACGGCAAGAATCACCCCTGCACCCAGAGCCCCTGCCGGTACGCGCGCCACGGCGCACACCGTACCGAACGGTCTGGCTACTCGGCGGGGTTGCGGAACCTGCGCCCCACCGGGGGGCGCGGGGTGCGCAGCGACTGGGAGAGGTCCTGCACGCCGGCACGGCCCATGAGACGAAGCTGGCGCTCGATCACGACAACCAGTCCGAGCATCCCCACGAACACGACGAACGAGAGCAGGAAGTGCACCTGCAGTGCGAGCACCATCCCGACCAACGCAATCACGAGACCGAAAGCCGCGCGCTTCACCGTTCGCGCTGCGTGGAGGTACAGACCGCCCGAGGAGACCTTCTGCGCGAACCGCTCGTCGGTCTTGAGGTTCGCCTCAATCTCGCGGAGGATCCTCTGTTCGTCGTCTGAGAGCGGCACGTCACGATTCTTCCACCGCCGCGACCCGACCGCAACGCGCTCAGCCCTCTTCGGGACCAAATGGTCTCTCCCCCGGAACTCCGGACCCGCCGAGGGCACTGGCAGGGCCGATCACCCCTGGCCCGAACTTCTCGTTGATGGAGTCCACCACCAGGCTCGCCCCCCGCCACTCCCGTTCAAGGTTCTCCACCGAGTCCGCCCCGTCCTCGAAGAGCGTCGGGGCAGGTGCCGCCGCCGAGCCGAGACGCTGGGCGTGCACGCCCAGCAGCCTCACCCCCGCGGCAGGGTCGAGAGCGGCGAGGAGCGGCTCGAGTGCGGCCACCATGGCCGGCGCCGACGTGATGCCCGTGCCCGGGCTCACCGACCGGGTGACCGTGGAGAAGTCGGCGTACCGCACCTTCAACATCAGGGTGCCCGCACTCGTGCCCGCGGCACGGATGCGACGTGCGACCGCGCCGCACAGCCGCACCACCTCCGCATGCACCTCATCGGGGGTGGTGAGGTCAGCCGCAAACGTCTCCTCGTGGCCGATCGACTTCGCCGCGCGGTCGGGTTCGACTGCTCGCTCGTCCACACCACGGGCGAGGGCATGGAGATGGGCCCCCGAGGCCTCACCGAGCAGGTGCTGCAGAACGGTGAGGTCGAGACGGGCGAGGTCGGCGACGGTGTGCACCCCCACGCCCTCCAGTTTTCCGCGGGTTGCCGGGCCGACACCCCAGAGCGCCGACACCGGCAGCGGAAGCAGGAACTCGAGTTCGCCACCGACGGGCACCACCCACACGCCGTGGCCGTCCTTCACCCCCTCCCGTGAGGCGCGCGGCTTGGCATGTACCGATGCGAGCTTGGCGCGGAAGTTGTTCGGCGCCACGCCGATGCTGCACCCGAGGTTCTCGACGGAGCGGACCTCCTCGCGGATGCGCGCCGCGATCGACGCGGGGTCACCCATCAGGGCACGTGCGCCGGTGACGTCGAGGAACGCCTCATCGACGGAGATCTGCTCCACGAGCGGCGTGAAGGACACGAACAGCGAGTGCAGACGCTCGCTCACCTCGAGGTAGAGCGCCATGTCGGGCGGGAGGAACACCGCATCGGGACACAATGACCGTGCGCGCGACGACGACATCGCGGAGTGCACGCCGTACCTGCGGGCCTCGTAGGAGGCGGCGGCCACCACACCGCGCGACGACGACGCCCCCACCACGACGGGCAGACCCCGCAGTTCGGGTCGGCGCAGCAGTTCGACCGACACGTAGAACGCGTCCATGTCGACGTGCAGGATCGTCCGTTCAGCGCCCACAGCATCACCGACGCTAGTGGTGCGGGCGGTGCGCACCTACGATGAGCACGTGCAGCAACACGACCCCCGCCTCTCCGCGCTCCCGTCGGGCACTGCCCGCGCGCTTGCGTTCCTCGCCGTGCTGCTCACCGGTCTCGCCGGCGGGTTGATCGGGTACGCGCTCGTCGATGTGCAATGCGACGGCTCGTGCGCCGTGCCGCTCGGCGTCGGCACCCTGGCCGGGTCGGTCACCTTCGCGGGTGGTTCCGCCGTGATCGCCGTGCTCGTGCTGCGTGCAGTCGGCGAGTGGCGGGAGATCCAGGACCGCAGGTGAACGACATGCTCCGCCTCGCGGAGACGCTCGCTCGTCGCGCCGGGGAGCATGCCCTCCGGGGACGCTCCTCCGGGAGTCTCTCGGTTGACTCCAAGTCGACCGCCACCGACATCGTCACCCGCTACGACCGGGAGTGCGAGGCGATGATCGTCGGCGCCCTCGGCCGCGAGCGACCGGACGACGCGGTGGTCGGCGAGGAGGGAGCATCGTCGGCAGGTGCGAGCGGCATCGAGTGGCACGTCGACCCCATCGACGGCACCGTGAACTACTTCTATGGCCTGCCCACGTGGTCTGTGTCGATCGGTGCACGCGATGCAGAGGGGCCGCTCGTGGGCGCGGTGTACGTGCCCGCCCTCGACGAGATGTTCACCGCGGCAAGGGGCGGGGGCGCCCGCCTGAACGGCTCGCCCATCTCCCCGCGACCCGTCACCGACCTCTCGCAGTCGTTGCTCGCGACCGGGTTCGCGTACGACACCCGCACAAGGGTGCGTCAGGGACGCATCGTCTCGCGGCTCACCGGCGAGGTGCGCGACATCCGCAGGCTCGGTGCGGCTTCCGTCGACATGTGCTTCGTGGCCTGCGGACGGTTGGATGCCTACTTCGAGGCGGGACTTCACTCCTGGGACGTCATGGCCGCGCGTCTCATCGTCACCGAGGCCGGCGGCACGGTGTCCGCCCTCGACGGCGGACCGGCGCGCGACGACGCGGTCAGCGCGGCGGCAGGCGGCATCCATGCCGCGGTCGTGGCAATGTACGCACGCGCAGCAGCAGAGGAGGACCGATGAGCAAGGGAGTGGTGCTGGCCATCGATGCGGGCACAACCGGTGTGCGCACGCGTGCCGTGTTCGCCGACGGCCGTCCGTCCGTGGCCGCCTACCGCGAGTTCGCCCAGCACGTCCCCCGGCCCGGCTGGGTCGAGCACGACGCATCGGAGATCTGGGAGGCCGCATCCGCGACGCTCGCAGAGGTCGCGGCGGCGGTGGGTGAACCCGTTGTGGCAATCGGAATCACGAACCAGCGCGAGACGGTGGTGGCGTGGGACCGTCGCACGGGTGAGCCTGCCGCGCGCGCCATCGTGTGGCAGGACCGCCGCACCGCGCAGCGCTGCGAGGAGCTGCTGCCCCACCTCTCCACCGTGCGGCGCACCACCGGACTGGTGCTCGACCCGTACTTCTCGGGCACGAAGGCTGCATGGATGCTCGAGAACTGCGAACTTCCGCCCGTCGAGCACCTGGCCATCGGCACCGTGGATTCGTGGCTGGTGTGGAAGCTCACGGACGGCGCGATCTTCGCCACCGACCCGAGCAACGCGAGCCGCACGATGCTGTTCGACATCCGTGCGATGACCTGGAGCAGCGACATGTGCAACCTGCTCGGTGTCCCGAAGCAGTGCCTTCCCGAGGTGCGGCCCTCGAGCGGACGGATCGGAACGACGAGCGGCGTGCCCGGCCTCCCCAACGGCACCGCGATCTCTGGAATCGCCGGCGACCAACAGGCCGCACTCTTCGGCCAGGCCTGCACCCTGCGGGGCATGGCCAAGAACACCTACGGCACCGGCAGCTTCGTGCTGCTGAACGTGGGCACCACATGCCCGGAGCCCACCGACGGGATGCTCACCACCGTCGCATGGGACCTGGGCAGCGGACCGACCTATGCACTCGAGGGCTCGATCTTCGTGACGGGTGCGGCGGTGCAGTGGCTCCGGGACGGACTCGGCATCATTTCCTCTTCCGCCGAGATCGGCCCGCTCGCGGCCTCGGTTCCCAACAACGGCGGCGTGTACCTCGTGCCCGCGTTCACCGGGCTCGGCAGCCCGTGGTGGGACCCGCATGCACGCGGAACGATCGTGGGCATCACGAGGGGAACCACCCGTGCGCACATCGCGCGGGCAACGGTCGAGGCAATGGTGTTCCAGACATGTGACGCGATCGACGCGATGACATCCGCGGCCGGGGTGTCACTCGCCGAGCTGCGCGTGGACGGTGGCGCCTCGGTGATGGATGCCATGCTGCAGCACCAGTCCGACGAACTCGGCGTGCCTGTGCTGCGCCCCGTCGACCACGAGACCACCGCCCTCGGTGCCGCGTATCTCGCGGGCCTCGCCGAGAACGTGTGGACCGGAACCGACGAGATTGCCGCGATGTGGCAACTGGATGCCCGGTTCCTGCCGGGCTCCCCCACTGGACAGCGGGTCGCCAGGCGTCACGCGGTCCCGTGGGGGAGCCCGGCCGGCACCGGGCCTCCCGGTGCCACATCGCGGCAATATCGTCGGGTGCGGGCCCCCCGTGCGCGGCG
>JBJTFB010000046.1:0-5961 GCA_046093205.1 Acidimicrobiales bacterium | reverse complement strand
CGACGAGCGCGTCCTGCGCAAGGCCGGCAAGACCGGCAAGAAGTGACCCGGTAGGTAGCACATGGCAAGCACATCCCGTATCCGCCGCGAGGCACGGCTCCGCCGTCACCGTCGCGTGCGCAAGAAGATCCGCGGCACCGCGGCGCGTCCGCGT
Organism: Acidimicrobiales bacterium; assembly: GCA_046093205.1. Taxonomy (GTDB): domain Bacteria; phylum Actinomycetota; class Acidimicrobiia; order Acidimicrobiales; family Ilumatobacteraceae; genus UBA2093. Next base: position 5,807 of record JBJTFB010000046.1, on the reverse strand, counting down.
CTGGCGATCCACCGTTCGAACAAGCACATCAGCCTCCAGGTCATCGACGACGAGTCCGGGCACACGCTCGCGGCCGCATCGTCGGTGGAGGCCGCGATGCGCTCCACCAACGGCGCGACGGTCGAGGCCGCGAGGACGCTCGGTCGGATGGTGGCCGAGCGCGCCAAGGCCGCCGGTGTCGACAAGGTCGTATTCGACCGCGGTGGCTACGCCTACCACGGTCGCGTGGCGGCGGCCGCCGAGGCCGCCCGTGAGGCAGGACTGGAGTTCTGATGAGCAGCATGCACAGCATCACCCCCGAGCCGGGCGCACTGCGCGAGTCCCGGGTCATCCACATCAACCGCGTGGCCAAGGTCGTGCAGGGTGGCCGTCGCTTCTCCTTCACGGCGCTCGTCGTGGTCGGTGACGGCAACGGCCGTGTCGGTCTCGGTTACGGGAAGGCGAAGGAGGTGCCCCTCGCGATCCAGTAGGGCACCGAGGAGGCCAAGCGCACCCTGTTCGAGGTCGGCCTCGCGGGCAGCACCATCACCCACCCGGTGCTCGGCATCTCCGGTGCAGGCCGTGTGCTGCTGAAGCCCGCCGCCCCCGGTACCGGTGTCATCGCCGGTGGTGCCGCGCGCATCATCCTCGAGGAGGCCGGCATCCACGACGTGCTCGCCAAGTCACTCGGTTCGGCGAACGCAATCAACGTTGCTCGCGCCACGATCAAGGGCCTGCAGGACCTGCAGCGCCCCGACGTGGTGGCGAAGCGTCGCGGCATTCCGGCCGACTCGTTCGTGCCGAAGGGAATGCTGAAGGCATACGAGGAGCGCAAGCGCGCCGCGGCGGCCGGGGAGGCCCACTGACCATGGCCGAGAAGACCATCACCGTCACGCTCCGGCGTTCCAGCATCGGCAGCAAGCCGAAGGCGCGGGGCACGCTGCGTGCGCTCGGACTCTCGAAGATCGGCGACACCAACACGTTGCCCGACCGTCCCGAGATCCGCGGCATGATCGCACGCGTTCCCCACCTTCTCGACGTCCAGGAGAGCAACTGACCATGCGTATCGACGAACTCGCACCCGCACCCGGGTCCACCAAGCGCCGCAAGCGTGTCGGACGTGGTATCGGCGGACGCGGCGGCAAGACCGCCGGCGCCGGCACCAAGGGCCAGCACGCCCGTGGCCGCGGCAAGGTTGCACGTGGTTTCGAGGGTGGCCAGATGCCGCTCAAGCAGCGTGTGCCGAAGCTGAAGGGCTTCAACAACCCCTTCCGCGTGGAGTACTACGCCGTGAACCTCGATGCAATCGACGGCCTCGGTGTCGACGAGGTCACGCCCGAGATCCTCGTTGACCGCGGTGTCGCCCACAAGGGGACGTACGTGAAGGTGCTCGGCCGTGGCACGGTGTCGCGCGCGGTGAAGGTGTCGGCACATGCCGTGTCGAAGTCCGCCGAGCAGGCAATCGTCGCCGCCGGTGGATCGGTCACCATCATCCCGCTGAAGCACAAGATCCGCCCGGCCGCCAAGGGCAACCAGTTCACCAACCGCTGAACACGGTCACCGGCCGGCACGTCCGGCCGGCGGTCGACACAACGAACGAACCACATCGGAGGAGAAGACAGTGTTCTCGAACCTGAAGAACATCTTCAAGGTGGAGGATCTCCGCAGGAAGGTGATGTTCACCCTCGCGATGATCGCCGTGTACCGGCTCGGTTCCGCCCTGCGGGTGCCCGGCGTCGACCCCGGCGCGGTCGCCCAGTTGCGCGAGGCCTCGAAGTCCCAGGGTGCGCTCGGGTTCCTCAACCTGTTCTCCGGCGGAGCATTCGGCTCGTTCTCGATCTTCGCGCTCGGGATCATGCCCTACATCACCTCGAGCATCATCATCCAGGTTCTCAACGTGGTCATCCCGAAGCTGCAGGAGTGGCAGGAGATGGGGGCGGTCGGCCAGCGCAAGATCACCCAGGTCACGCGCTACACGGCGATCGCGATCGCGCTCCTGCAGGGTGCGGGTCTCACCTTCATCTTCGGCCAGGGCAACGGTTCTGCGTTCCTCGGGGCTGCCGCCCAGGCACCGGACGTCGTTCTGCTCGACCCGTTCATGCCGCGGGCGCTCCTCGTCATCCCCACCCTCGTCGCTGGCACGGCTCTGCTGATGTGGCTGGGTGAGCTGATCAGCCAGCGCGGCATCTCGAACGGGATGTCGGTGCTCATCTTCGCCTCGGTCGTGTCCGGGTTGCCGTACAGCTACTACTCCATCCTGCAGAGCAAGAAGTTCGTGGTGTTCGGCGTGCTGGTGGCGGTGTCGATCGGCGTTCTCATCGCGGTGGTGAGGGTGGAACTCGGCCAGCGCCGTATCCCCGTGCAGTTCGCCAAGCGCGTGGTCGGTCGCAGGATGACGCAGGGCCAGAGCACCTACATCCCGTTGAAGGTGAACCAAGCGGGCGTCGTCCCCATCATCTTCGCCTCCTCGGTGCTGCTGCTGCCGGTGCTGCTCTCGAACATTCTTGGTTCGGCCGAGGGGTGGCGTGGCTCGGTGGCCGGGTTCGTGAACGACTACCTCGTGAACAGCGAGAACCTGGTGTACATCCTGTCGTTCTTCGTGATGATCGTGATGTTCGCGTACTTCTACAACTCCATCGCGTTCGACCCCGTGCGCCAGGCAGACCAGCTGCGCAAGCAGGGCGGTTTCGTCCCCGGCATCCGTCCCGGGCCGCAGACCGAGCGCTTCTTCGCCAAGACGGTGAACCGCATCACCCTGCCCGGTGCGCTGTTCGTCGCGGTCATCGCGATCCTGCCGTACATCATTCTCTGGGTGGGCGATGTCCGTTCGTTCCCGTTCGCCGGCACCGCGGTGCTGATCGCGGTCGGTGTCGCGCTCGAGTTGATGCGCCAGATCGACAGCCAGTTGATGCTGCGCAACTACGAGGGCTTCCTCAAGTAGTGGCACCCCGGTTCACAGGACATCCGATGGCGGGCCAGGAGACGGACCGATGATCCCGGGTGCACGGGTGGTGATGCTCGGCCGGCAGGGTTCCGGGAAGGGAACGCAGTGCACGCGCCTGTCGCGTCACTTCGTCGTGCCACACATCTCGACCGGAGACATGCTGCGTGCCGCCGTGCGCGAGGGGACACCGCTCGGTCTCATGGCCAAGGAGATCATCGATGCCGGTGGCCTCGTGGGCGACGAGATCATGGTCGGCCTGGTCGACGAGCGGCTGCAGAAGGAGGACGCCCGTGCCCGCGGCTACATCCTCGATGGCTTCCCCCGGACCGTCTCCCAGGCCGAGTCACTCGACCGCATCGTGGGGGAGCGCCCCCTGAACCTCGCCGTCGACCTTGACGTGCCGCGCGACCTCGTGCTGGAGCGACTGTCCCTGCGTCGGGTGTGCCGTGACTGCGGCACCAACTACCAGTCGAGTGGGCACGACCCCGTCCAGTGGCTGTGCGACACCTGCGGAGGTGACGTGGTCCAGCGTGACGACGACACCCCCGACGCCATCAACAGGCGCCTGGACCTGTACGAGACCCAGACCCAGCCCCTGATCGAGTACTACGGGGACACGGGCCGGCTGGCCCGGGTGGACGGCGTGGGGAGCCCCGACGAGGTCTTTGCCCGACTCACCGCTGTCATCCACAGGGCCCGCTGACCCAAGTGGAGGCTCTGACAGGGCCCGATAGCCTTGTCCCCTGTCCCTGAGACGGGTTCGTCCCGGGGCCAATCCTGTCCGTACCCAACAAGGAGGCCACCCTGGCCAAGCCGAAGGAAGATGCGATCGTGCTCGAGGGCACGATTCTCGAGTCGCTGCCGAACGCAATGTTCCGCGTTGAGCTCGAGAACGGTCACAAGGTGCTCGCTCACATCTCGGGGAAGATGCGCATGCACTACATCCGTATTCTTCCCGGCGACAAGGTCCAGGTGGAACTCACCCCGTACGACCTCACCCGGGGTCGTATCACCTACCGGTTCAAGTGAGATCGCGATGAAAGTCCGACCCAGCGTCAAGAAAATCTGCGAGAAGTGCAAGGTCATCCGCCGTTCCGGCCGGGTGATGGTCATCTGCGAGAACCCGCGCCACAAGCAGCGGCAGGGCTGAGAGCAACAAGAGGTTCCACAACATGGCACGTATTTCAGGAGTCGACATCCCCCGCGAGAAGCGGCTGGTGATTTCGCTCACCTACATCTTCGGCATCGGCAACTCCACGGCGAAGCGCATCTGTGCCGACACCGGCCTGGGTGAGAGCACGCGTGTGCGCGACCTCACCGAGGAGGAGGTCAACCGCATCCGCGCATGGGTGGACAAGAACGTCACCGTCGAGGGTGACCTCCGCCGCGACGTCCAGAACGACATCAAGCGCAAGATTGAGATCGGCTGTCTGCAGGGCGTGCGCCACCGCAAGGGTCTGCCCGTGCGCGGCCAGCGCACCCACACCAACGCTCGCACCCGCAAGGGCCCGAAGAAGACCGTGGCCAACAAGAAGAAGGCAACAAGGTAGGAACCGTGGCGAAGACCCAGCCAGGCGGACGCCGTCCGCGCAAGCGCGAGCGCAAGAACGTCACCACCGGAGTGGTGCACATCAAGAGCTCGTTCAACAACACGATCGTGTCCATCACCGACCTTGAGGGCAACGTGCTCGCGTGGGCCTCGTCCGGCGGTGTGGGATTCAAGGGGTCGCGCAAGTCGACCCCGTTCGCCGCGCAGCAGGCGGCCGAGAAGGCCGCGCGCGCAGCAATGGAGCACGGTCTCCGTCGCGCCGAGGTTCATGTGAAGGGGCCGGGTTCCGGCCGCGACACCGCCCTTCGCTCCGTCCAGAACGTCGGGATCGAGGTCACCGGCATCAAGGATGTCACCCCCGTCCCGCACAACGGCTGCCGCCAGGCGAAGCGGCGCAGGAGCTGATCATGGCGCGCTACACCGGACCCAAGGTGCGCATCTCGCGCCGACTCAACACGAACATCTACGAGAACCCGAAGGGCTCGCGCGCACTCGACCGGCGCGCCTTCCCCCCGGGTGCCCACGGGCGCACACGCCGCCGATCGGCCGGCAGCGAGTACCTCGCCCAGATGCAGGAGAAGCAGAAGGCCAAGTACATCTACGGTGTGCTCGAGCGTCAGTTCCGCCGCACCTACGAGGAGGCGAACCGACTCGCCGGCCCGACGGGTGAGAACCTGCTGCGCCTGCTCGAGCAGCGCCTCGACAACATCGTGTTCCGCGCGGGCTGGGCCAGCACCCGTCCGCAGGCCCGCCAGTTCGTGAGCCACGGCCTGGTGAAGGTCGACGGCAAGCGTGTCAACATCCCGTCGTTCCGCGTGAAGAAGGGCCAGGTCATCTCCCTGTCCACGAAGGCGCAGGGAATGATCCAGATCCAGCACAACATCGACACTCTCGACCGCCCGCTCGTCGGTTGGCTCGAGGCCGGCGACAAGCAGGTCACCGTCCGCGAGCTCCCGCAGCGTGAGCACATCGACGTGCCGGTGCGTGAGCAGCTCATCGTCGAGCTCTACTCGAAGTAAACGAAACCAGTCCCAAGGAGAGCACCATGCTTGTCATCCAGCGCCCCTCTGTCGAGGCACTCGGCGAAGACCACGCAACGCGTCAGCGTTTCGCGGTCGGCCCGCTCGAGCCCGGTTTCGGCCACACCATCGGCAATTCGCTCCGTCGCGTGCTGCTGTCGTCCATCCCGGGCGCGGCCATCACCACGGTGAAGTTCGACAACGCCCAGCACGAGTTCACCACGCTCCCCGGCATGACCGAGGACGTCACCGAGCTCATCATGAACCTGAAGGACGTGGTGGTGTCGAGCGAGAGCGACGACCCGGTCGTCGTGCG
>JBJTFB010000045.1:0-2852 GCA_046093205.1 Acidimicrobiales bacterium | reverse complement strand
AGGTCGCACCGTTCAACTCGGTCGCGGGAGTGAACGTGCACTCCGCGGGTGCGGTGAATGTGAACGCGGGCTTGCCGCCGATGGTGGACTCTGTCGGCACGCATGGGGTAGGGAGCACCGCCGGAACGCGCGCATCAGCCGCCGTGAACGGGCCGAGCACGAACGCCACGATGGCGCTTCCGAACAGAACCCTTGCCACCCCCCGGCGCATGGGCGAACGGTATCAGGCAGCCGGTGAGGGCCCGGAAGAACGGTTCCTCAGTTGTCCGCTTCCTCCGGGGGCCGCACGTTGCGGAACATCGCGAGCAGAAGCAGGTCATAGACGATCTTGCAGGCCGCGCACAGGAGAAGCGGCCACCCGAACGTGGAGTGGTCGAGCATCCAGCCCGCGAGCACCGGCGGGAACGCCGAGGCGAGGCTGCGGGGGATGTTCGTGATGCTCGCGGCTGCAGCACGTTCGTGGGGTTCCACCACCGCCATCACGTAGCTGGTGCGCACGGGAACATCCATCTGGCTGAGGAGACCACGCAGCACGAACAGAGTCATGGCCACCCACACATTCGGGGAAAGGGCCACGAGCACCAGCAGGACGCTGGCCGGGATGTGCGTGAACACCATGGTGCGCACCAGCCCGATGCGTCGTGCGATGCGGGCCGACAGGAGCGACGAGAACGCCGCAAGGATGCCGGCCGCGGCGAACACCGCACCGAGGCTGGACGTGGAGAGACCGAAACGACGCAGCACCCACAGGGCGAAGATCGCCTGCGTCGCGAACCCGCCACCGAGGGAGTCGAGGCTGAACAGGGCCGAGAGCCGCAGCACGGTGCGCCGCGACGCCGGCCCGAGCGCCGAACGGCGGTCGGCTGTGCGCACACGGGCGGCGCCGCCGAGGCTGCGGTACATCGGCATCACGACAAGGCCGGCCAGCCCGTAGATGACGAAGGCCGCATGCCGTCCCGCCTGCTCGGTGGCACCGGCCGCAGTCGCGACCGCCGCCGGCACCGCGGCGCACAGGGCGCCCGCGCTGCCGACGAGTGATGCCACGAGGTTGAACCGTGCAAACACCGTGGTGCGGTCATGGTCGCTCACCGTGGACGACAGCAGTGCCTGCTCGAGCGGGAGGAACGCACTCACGTCACCTGCGCTCGTGTTCATGGTGGTGACCACGCCGAGCACGAGGAGAGCCCAGAACGCACTGACGAACCCGAACATCGTGCCGGTCACGGCCATCACTGCCGAACCGGCGGTGAGCAAGGTGACGGGCGTGTACCGGTGCGAGACCATGCCGACAGCGAGCGTCAGCACCGCCGAGCCGAACAGGCCGGCCGTGATGATCGCGCCGATCTGCAGGCCGCTGAAACCGAGTGCCTCGAGGAACACGGGGAACACCACGAACGCAATGCCGTCGACGAAGGCCCGCACTGCCCTCGTCGAGAGGATGATGCGGGTGTCCCGCGAGGTCATGGGGTGACGGCGCCCACGAGGATGAGCGCAGACATACCCCAGAGCACGAGACCGCCGGCTCTCTTGGCCCAGTTCTCGGGCCATTCACCGCCCTCTCGTGCGAAACAGTCGATGACACCGAGTGCCGCCCCGGGCAGGAGGAGCACCACCGCGAGGGTGCGTGCCGACAGCGCACTGCCGGCGAGGGACATCAGGGCCGAAGCGAACCAGGCGCCCACGTAGCACATGACGACAGAGCGAAGAATCCCGCGAGGAACCACTCTGTGGGCAAGTGGGGAGTTGGGCAGCAGGTGCGACGCCGCACCGAGCGCCGGCACGAACATGAGCAGTGCGACAACAGCCCACGTCTGCCATCCGTACCCGTAGAACGGCCCCGCACCCAGCAGATACAGCGCTCCCGCCATGATGATCGATGCTGAACGAACCGCGACCGACGGTGCCGGATCGAGTTCCATCGCGGTCTCTGCCGTGCGGCGCGGGTATGAGATCGGAACTGCATCCTCCAGTGCCAGGCGAATGACAGTCATCACGAAGATGAGGTTGCGCAGGTTCGACGCGGCGCCCGACGACACCATCTCGAGACCGGAAAGCCCGTTGAGTGCGGCGTACGCGGAGGAGCCCGCGTAACCGAGGAAGAGCGGTGCGATCAGGTAGTCGGCGGCACGGTCGGCCATGCTGTCACGTTCGTGTACCGCGCGCCGGAACGGACGGATGGCACTTCCGATCGAAGGGAGCGCCACGAAGAGCAGGGCCACACCGAGCAACGTCCTGACATCGAAGAGGGACGTGACACTGCCGGTCACGACGCTGACCACGGTGAAACCTATGAACGCACAGGCACCGGCAGCCGCATCGAGGAGTGCGAGCGCCACGAGAGCACCCGCGAAACCGCCCGTCAGTCGCACCACGTCACCACCCGGCGTGACCCCGGCGGCGACACCGATGACCGCACCGGCGAGCCACAGAAGTGCCGCTCCCGAGCCGAGGCTCGCGCGGGCCCACTGGCCGTCAGTAGCCACTCTCGCGAGCAACACCGAACGGTGTTCTGCCCAACGCGCGAGCGTCTCGACGAACCGCTGCAGCATCGCCGTGCCGGGCATCCGCCACGTGATGCTGAGGTCGCCCCTGCCATCGCGTTGTGTCGCCACCCTGTCGAGCAGGTTGGCGTCGGACCCGCCGATCTCTCCCTCGGAGATGTCCGGGCCCGTCCCGTCCTCGTCATCTCCTTCGTCGGGGCGCCTGCCACGGCGCACCCGCAACGAGTCCCCTGACCTGTCATTGCGGCCGCCGGGTGACCGGTGTCGGCCGGGCCCATGCGTTCCGCCGCCCGATGACAGACCAGCGAGGGCGAGTGCCGCACCGATCCCCGCGGACGTGGTGAGCGAGAC
>JBJTFB010000044.1:0-6480 GCA_046093205.1 Acidimicrobiales bacterium | reverse complement strand
CCTCCACGTCGGCCACCGTCGCGCTGGCGTCGGAGTCGGCACGGGACGTGTCGGCGTCGAGCACGGCGGTGCGCACGAGCGCCTCCCAGCTGGCGGCGAGGTCGGCGGTTCTGGTGAAGAGCTCGACGCCCACCACCTTGTCGCCGTATGCGATTGCGATGCCGGTCTGGCCCTCCTGCACGCCGCTTGCGAGCAGCTCCTGCACGAGCGCCGCCATGTCGCGGTCGTTCTCCACGTGGCGCTCCGCCTCGAGGTACAGCGAGGAGTCGCTGGTGAGGCGGCGCATCGACAGTTCGGCGGCGACGCTCTCCCACACCGCGCCCTGGTCGGAGTTCTTCGCACCGCGGGCACGGATGTTGTTGTAGACGCCGCGCTCCTTCGCCACGCGGGCGCGGCGGCTCAGGTTGCGGCCCGAGTTGCGGAACATGCTGCCGCCGTGCCAACGGCCGGCCTCGACGCACGACACCGGGATGGTGATGGTGGCGCCCGCGGGCACCAGGATCGACACGTTCACGGTGCGTGTCTGGCGGCCGCCCTCCAGCACGCGTCCGGCAGGGATGAGCATGGGCACCTTGCCGGGGTTGTGCACCTGCAGCTGGGGCACGGTGGCGGTGGGGAGCTCGGACACCACCAGGGTGTCGTCGGCGATCTTCGCGTCGGTGGGCCGTTCGACGGGCAGCGACAGCGGGAAGACCGACATCCCCTTGCGGCGGATGGGCTCGTGCACCTTGGTGTTGGTGAGTGTCTGGATGGTCATGGTTTGTACCTCTTTCTGTGTGTTTGGTGACCTGTGGTGTGGGCTCCTTACGGCCCGGGGGGAACGTACGGCAGGGGTGTGTCGTATTTAGTTCAGGTGTCCTAAACCATAAGTGAGGCGGGTCTATTCCCGCCCTGGGGACGGGATTCCTGCCAACATGGCGCCATGACCGGCCCGTCCAGCGCCCAGACCAGCCCCGGCGACACCGGACCAGCCACCGACCGGCCGTCGACCGTCCCGCAGGCCGTGTTCGACCAGTGCAGGGCCAGGTACGGCACCTTTGCCGAGTGCCCCCTGTGTGGGTCGGGCCTGATCCCGGAGCACGCCCACTTCAAGTGCACCTCCTGCGGGTGGCGCGACAGCTGCTGCGACTGACGGCCCACGGCCGGCATGTCTCCCGGAATGGCATATGGTTCGGGTGAATCACATGTCCGGGAGGGTGGCATGAGGACCAGGACGAGCGTGAAGGTCATGATGGCGGCAACTGTCCTGACGGTCGTCGCGACGCAGGCACCGGCGGTGGCCTCTAGCACCGTGACCGTGAACGGCCAGTTCTCGAAGAAGGTGGGGAAGGTCCTGGTGCTGGTCACGAACGGCACCACCTATTTCGCCACGCCCTCAGCCTCGGGCAAGGTGTCGGTGAAGGTGCCGGCGAAGAACCTCGCGAATGCCACTGTGCAGATGGTGGACCCCACCGGGAAGTACCTCGGCCCGGTGGTGCTGAACGTCAAGAAGACCGGGTCGAAGTACAAGGCAATCACGGGATTGAAGGCGAAGTCGTCAGGCTCCGTGTCGCTCGGCAAGATCGCGATGAAGACCGGTTACGCGGTCAGTGCCGTGAGGTCGGCCGGCGGGAACGCGGGCGTCTCCTCCGACAAGAACGGCAAGACCAAGGGTGCCGGCAACGGTGGCAGGGTCAAGTCCGGCGGTTTCGCGCCTGTGGCGGTTGCCTCGGTGGTCCACAAACTTGCTGCAGCACGGTGCCCTGACGGAACCACACGTGACACCGCCGTGAGTGGCGTCGATCCGGGCAGGGATCTTGACTGTGACGGTGTGCCGAACGTTCTTGACGTCGATGACAACGGCAACGGTTCACTCGACATCATGGACCAGGCGACGAACAATACGAGTGACAAGAACAACTACACCGCGTCGATGTCGACGTACAGCGGAGTGCGGGGATCGATGAGTGACAAGCTCAACATCCATGCCTCGGACTCCGCGACCCTGCTCGCGGCGGTGAAGAAAATCCTTGCCTCGGACGGCCAGCAGGGGACCAGCTCGTTCAGCATCGCGATGTACATCAGCGAGAGGACCTTCATGAAGGGCACGGGGTCCTCTCCCGATGCCGTGTACGTGGAATGCCCCGGGATCAAGTGGTGCGATGCGCTGAACAGCGGGGCATCCGCACAGTTGCAGTCGTTCACCGAGATAGCACCGGTGATCGGGTACACGACGAGACCGTGGAAGACCACCGCGTCGACGGATCTCTCCAGTGGCAAGGAGGTGCCGAACTCCTCCTACCTGTCGAACGGCATGTACCGATTCTCCGATAGCGGTGGTGAGAAGCGTTGGGCCGCGTTCGTGGCACCGAGTTACCAGGGAGATGATGTGCTGAGTGTCGTCCGGCCCGCCGACGTGATGCTCATACACGTCATCCAGGGCAACGTCGACACCGTGTTCACGGTCAACGTGAGCCCGTTCCTCCTCACCACGCCGTATCTCGCGTCGGCAACGGCAACCGGTGTCACCACCAACACCGCATCAAACCTCGCCTCAGGTTCGGTCGTGGTCGGAACGGACGGCAAGCTCTCGATCAGTTTCTACAGGCCGCAACGCTTGTTGCTCGAGGGAGAGACCGGGGAGTCAGCGAACTCTTCGTTCAAGTCACAGCACGGTCTGCACTACGGCCTCGGCGGCGAGATGTACTACGTCAACGGCAGGAGCGGACGCACACAGGCGTTGGTCGGCTGCGGCGGCGCCGACGCCGCCACGAACTACACGGGACTCGGGGCGAACATGAAGGCTGAGACTTCCGCATACGGCGAGGACATCCTCGCATCGGATTTCTGGCCGGTGCTCGATGACACCCCCGACACCTCCGCCGATGACGGCACTTTGACGCTGACCTGGGACATGAAGAACTGCCTCACGAACCACACGCCGGCGTATTTCGGAAGGTGGAACTACTCGGCACTGTCGGGGAAGAAGGTGCAGGATGCCCTCGGGTTCACCTGGGCCGAGTTTGCCGCCGACCCGAACGCATACTTTGATGCGACCCTCACGGCAGTCGGGGCACCGTCGACGAACGGCTACAACAGTGCGACACTGCGCCTGCTGGTGCACAGTCCGGCCTGGACGGGACAGCCCCAGGGTGGTGGCGGCAGCGGAAGTGGCGGCGGTTCGACCGACTCTGTGTCACTGCGGATTGTTCGTTCGTCAGGCGATTTCAACGTGGGTGGAATCACGACTGGCTGCAGCTTCGGTGGCGTCGGTGCCTCGTGCGAGGTCACGGTGGCGAACGGAAGTTCCGTGTTCTTCGAGTCGAAAGACAACACCAAGACGGTGTCGGTTGCGACTGGGTCGACCGCAGGCTCGGACAACTCAACGAACGGGTGCACCGTCTCGAGCGGCGGTCTCAAACTCACCTGTGTCATCGACAAGACCAAGGGCGCACCCCAGACCTGGAACATCGACGTCAAGTGACGGCGGTGATGCCGCCCCGGCTGTTCGGCTGGCGGTTCGGCAGGTCTAGCCTCGTCCCGTGGCAACAGAACTGACCGACGAGCAGCGACAGGCACTGCGCACCCGCTACCGGGCGGAGCGCGACAAGCGCCTGCGGCCCGACGGCAACGAGCAGTACCAGCAGCCGTCAGGTCGTTTCGCGAACCTGATGGACGACACCTACACGCAGGTGGCACCGCGGGAGCCCCTGCACACCGAGGTCAACGTGGTGATCGTGGGTGCAGGGTTCGCAGGGCTCGTCACCGGCGCACGCCTGAAGCATGCCGGCATCACGGATGTGCGGCTCGTCGACAAGGCAGGCGATGTCGGCGGTGTGTGGTACTGGAACCGCTACCCGGGCGCCATGTGCGACACCGCAGCGATGATCTACCTCCCGCTCATGGAGGAGGTGGGCACGGTGCCGTCGGCCAAGTACGTGCCGGCCCCCGAGATCCACGCCCATGCGCGGCGCATCGCCGAGACGTTCGGTCTGTACGACGACGCACTGCTGTCCACGGGGATCTCCTCGATCACCTGGGTGGATGACGCAGGCCGCTACGAGGTGCGCACCGACAGGGGCGATGTGTTGATGGCGCGCTATGTCTGCATGGGCACCGGGCCGTTGCACCGCCCGAAACTGCCGGGCATCCCCGGCCTTCAGTCGTTCTCGGGCCACGCGTTCCACACCAGCAGGTGGGACTGGGCGTTCACCGGTGGCGAGCCCGTGCGCGCGGAGATGACGAACCTGCGCGACAAGAGGGTGGGCATCATCGGCACCGGTGCCACCGCGGTGCAGTGCATCCCGCTCCTGTCGCGCTGGGCGGGGGAGCTGTTCGTGTTCCAGCGCACGCCGTCGGCCATTGACGAACGCAACAACCACCCGATCGACCCGGAGTGGTTCTCCAACCTCGAGCCGGGATGGCAGCGCAAGTGGATGATGAACTTCACGGTGCTGCAGACGATGGGCGCCGCCGACGAGGACCTCGTGAAGGACGGCTGGACCGACATCTCACAGCGCATCCGCGACCGCATGATCAGGCTCGTGCAGGCGGGCAGCACTCTCGGCCCCGAGACCCTCGTGCGTGCCTACGAGGATTCCGACGACGAGAAGATGTCGGAGATCCGCGCGCGGGTGGACTCCATCATCGGTGATGCCGCGACCGCCGAGGCCCTGAAGCCGTGGTACCGCCAGCTGTGCAAGCGGCCGTGCTTCCACGACGAGTACCTGCAGTCGTTCAACAACCCGAACACGCACCTGGTGGACACCGACGGCAGGGGAGTGGAGCGCATCGACGAGAGCGGCGTGTGGGTGAACGGCGAGCACCACCCGGTCGACGTGCTGGTGATCGCCTCAGGCTTCGAGGTCGGCACCACGTACACGCGCCGCAGCGGCTACGACGTGGCCGGCCGCGACGGTCTGCTGCTGTCGGAGAAGTGGGCAGAAGGCATGCGCAGCCTGCACGGGATGCACGTGCACGGCTTCCCGAACCTGTTCATCCTCGGGTTCTCGCAGGCCGCGAACCAGATCGCGAACGTGCCGCAAAACTACGTGGAGAACGGTCTCGCGATTGCCGACGTGGTCCGTCGGTCGGAGGACACCGGGGCGCACCTGGTGGAACCGACAAAGGACGCCGAGGATGCGTGGGTGGAGTTCGTGCTCGGCTCCGTGCGGGCCCTGCGCGGCAACCCCGACTGCACCCCCGGCTACTACAACAACGAGGGCAGGCCGATGGGCCGCCGCGAGGAACTGAACGGTGCCGGCCATCCGGGCGGCCCGGTCGCATTCTTCGACCACCTCGAGAAGGGGCGCCACACGGGGGAGTTCGAGGGTCTCGCGTTCGGTCGCGGCTGACGCTGCGTCAGCCGGCGGGCCTCGGCACGAACCGCACCCCGCACACGGTCACCGATTCATCGTCGACCGGAAGACCACGCGATCTACCGCGCTCCAGCACGGTCGCCGGTTCGCGCACCGCCACCTCGATGCCATCGAGCCCGTCGCCCCGCGACCCGGCAGGAACGAACCGCACACAGAAACCATCGGGTCGCACCTTGTGCATGCCGCAGTTGCGGCCGATCGTGACGGGGCGGTCGAGTGCGGTGCCCCAGCGTTGTGCAACCGAGGCGGGGTCCGCGCAGCTCACATCGGCCTGCACGAACCCGAGTGTCATCGACGTGTCGACGTGGCGACGCCAGTCCGGCCCCGCGGGGTGCCAGTCATCCCAAGGGTCCTGGCGGTCGATCTCGAGGAAGGTGCCGCCGTTGTCGGCGGGGTGCACCTGCATGCACCGGTAGCCGTGGCTCTCGAAGTCGGTCACCACGCGCCACCCGAGCCCGTCGATGATCGCGCGGTGGTGTGCCTGGTCGTCCGACTGGAGGATCAGCATGTAGCCACCGTCACCTCCGCGCCGCTGCAGGTATCGGCCGGCCGTGGTGCCCTCGCGCACCGGGGCGACGACCTCGAGGAACTGCTCCCCGACGGGCATCACGGCGTTGTGCAGTCCGAACACGGCGACGCCGGGGTCCTCGTACGCGGTGCGCAGCGAGAACACGTGCCCGAGATGGTCCACCACGGTGTCGCGGTCGTGCGCGACGAGGCAGATCTGACGGAGTCTCAGCACGGTCACATCATCGCACGAGCCGTGCAGCCGACTGTCCGGACAGGACGATCAGGCGGGGTCGCCGCGGAAGCGCCTGCGGTTCGCCGCCACCCACCGGTACGCCGCACGGGCAACGTGGATGATGCCCGGCAGCAGCATCACTCGGCCGAGGGGTGACCACGGCAACCCGGCATCCACCAGCACATGTGCCACCGCATCGGCACCGCCGAAGACTCGGCCCCGCACATCGGCGTACTGCACTGCCGCGGCGCACTGCTCGGCAGTGAGACCGACCGAGGCAAGGTCGGCCGATTGGTACGGCACGGCCTCTGGGCAGTTGCTGATTCTCTCGTGCATGATGCGCACCGACCGACGGCAGAACCCGCACTCACCGTCGAAGAA
>JBJTFB010000043.1:0-9190 GCA_046093205.1 Acidimicrobiales bacterium | reverse complement strand
GAGATCGCCCGCGCGCTCGGTACCAACCCGCAGCTTCTCTGCCTCGACGAGCCGGCCGCCGGATTCAACCCGGCGGAGAAGCAACAGCTGAACGAGCTCATCTTCAAGGTGCGCGACCAGGGTTACACCGTGCTCGTGATCTCGCACGACATGAGCGTGGTCATGAACGTCAGCGACCGTGTCGCGGTGCTCGACTTCGGCCGCAAGATCGCCGACGGTCTGCCGGCCGACGTGCGGGCGAGTCCGCCCTTCGTGATCTCGAAGCGCTTCGTGCCCACGATGGACTGACCGTTGAAGTTCACCGAGCCGCTCGTGGGTGTGTACACACCGGTGACCACGTTGAAGAGTGTCGTCTTGCCGGCACCGTTCGGGCCGATCAGTCCGAGGATCTCGCCCTTGTCGATGCGCAGGGACACGTCGCCCAGTGCGATGACACCGCCGAACTGCATGGTGAGGTTCTGCACCTCGAGGAGCGGGGCGGTCATGCCGTGGCCTCCTCTTCCTTCTTCCCCGGTATGCCGGTGGCGGCCCCGCGGCGCGGGATGATCCCCTGCGGGCGGAACACCATCATGAGAACCAGCACCACGCCGAACACGAAGTAGCGGCGCGACGAGAACCCGCGGAATCGCTCGGGCAGCCACGCCACCACGATCGCGCCGACGATGGCCCCGTACATGTTGCCGGTGCCGCCGAGCACGATGGCCGCGAGGAAGAGGATGGAGAGCTGCAGCTGGAAGTTGTCGGGGTTGATGAACTGCACCTTGCCCGCGTAGAGGACCCCCGCGATCCCGCCGATGGCGGCCCCAATGGCGAAGGCCCACAGCTTGAACTTGAAGGTGTTGACACCCATCAACTCGGCCGCATCCTCGTCCTCGCGCACGGCGGTCCAGGCGCGGCCCACTCGGCTCGCCTCGAGGCGGCGCAGCACGAAGATCACGAGGAGGATGATCGTGAACCCCAGGTACCAGTAGGGCTTGGCATCGAGCACGTTGAACGTGAGCGACCAGTCCACGAACGGCAGGTGGATGTCGGGCGGCGTCTTGATGTTGTTGATGCCGCGTGGTCCACCGAGCCACTCCATGTTGTTGGCGGTGATGCGGATGATCTCGCCGAATCCGAGCGTGACGATCGCCAGGTAGTCGCCGCGGAGGCGAAGCGTGGGCGTGCCGAGGATGACGCCTGCCAGCATGGAGATGAGCACGGCGATCGGCAGGCAGAGCAGCCACGGGAGGTTCGCATGCTCCGCAGTGAGAATGGCGGTTACGTAGGCACCCACGGCGTAGAAGCCCACGTACCCGAGGTCGAGCAGGCCGGCGAGGCCAACCACCACGTTCAGGCCGAGTGCCACGAGGGTGAACACCATGATCTGGTCGGTCAGCACCGACTCGAACTTGGCACCCGGCGTGTTCACAATCCAGCCAAGAAGCGGCACGTCGGGCCAGAAGGGGGCCAGGTACAGCGCAACAATCAGCAGTGCGCCGGCAGACCAGCGCGCAGACCGCGGCAACTTGGCGAATGTGCCGCGCGCTGCACTGACGGCACCGGTGCGCCTGCGGAATGTTTCGGTGAGGTTCATACGCGGGCCTTCCCCAGCGCCTCACCGAGGATTCCGGTGGGACGGAACATCAGCACCGCGAGCAGCACGGTGAAGGCGATGACGTCCTTCCACTCGCCCCCGAAGATGGCCGAGCCGTAGTTCTCAGCGAGGCCGAGCACCACACCACCGAGCAGGGCACCCTTGATGTTTCCGATGCCGCCGAGAACGGCGGCGGTGAAGCTCTTCACGCCGAGCAGGAAGCCGATGTTGAAGCGCGTCTGGTCGTACACCAGGGTGAACATCATTGCCGCGCCGCCGGCCATGGCGCCGCCGAGGAGGAACGTGACAAGGATGACCACGTCCACGTTCACGCCGAGGATGCGGGACGTCTCCACATCCTGGGCCACGGCACGGATGCCCCGGCCCAGTCTGGTCTTGTTCACGAACAGCAGCAGCGAGATCATCATGAGGATGGCGCCCGCCGCCACGATCACGTAGTCGATGCGTACGTCGGCCCCGAGGAAGTTGAACAGGACGCGCTTCTCGAGCACACGCGGCACCTTGTACACGAGGCGCTCGTCGGGCCCCCACACTGCCACCGCCTCGGCGACCGCGGTGGACGCACCGATTGCGGAGATGAGGAACGCGAGTCGCGGCGCCTGGCGGCCGCGCCGGAACACGCGCACGTACACCACGCTCAGCGGGCCGGCAACGACGGCGGCGATGACGAGGTCGACCACGATGTTCGACTCGAAGAGGAGGCTCACCACCACACCGGTGACGAATGCCAGCGCGACCGCACCGAAGCGGTCACCTGCACCGCGCAGCGGACGGTATGCGGTGCGCTCCAACACCACGGCGCCGGCACCCGAGATGATCACCGCGCCGACGAGAGCCATCACCATCGTGCCCACCAGCGCGAGGCCCGACTTGTACGGGTAGTCGCCGCCGATGAACTGCGGCACACCAAGCACCTGCGTCACCGTGATGAGGGCTCCGAACGTGCCCACCATGAAGATCTCGGAGTGGGCAAAGTTGATGAGACGCAGCACGCCGTACACCATCGTGTAGCCGAGGGCGACGAGCGAGTAGATGAGGCCGAGCACAATGCCCGACACGGTGAGTTCCCAGAACGTGCGGTAGATGAGCCAGTTGGTCATGAGGTTGCCTTCACCGTCTGGGGAAACGAGTCCCCCTTGGGATTCCCAAATCTACAAAGCACAAGGGCCCGGGGCGAAAGCCCCGGGCCCTTGCGTTCGTACCGTGCGGTCAGTGGACCGCAGAGGTCACTTGACCTCGGTCTCGAAGGTGATCTTTCCGTCGACGACCTTGTACATGTAGATGGCGCCGGACTCGGTGGCCTCGCCGTTCTCCTGGAACTTGATCTGCTTGGTCACGCCTGCGTAGTCAGCGGCCTTGACGGCTGCCAGCACTGCGGCGCGGTCCTTCGCACCACCGGAGATGATGGAGAGGTACAGCTTCGCGATGTCGTAGTACTCGGCGCCGTAGGTGCCGGGTGCCTCGTTGTACTTGGCGTTCCACGCAGCGCTGAACTCCTCGCCACCGTCCTTGCAGGGGCAACCGATGATCGCGCCCTCAGCGGCCGGACCTGCGGCATCGGCGTAGCCGGCCTGGTCCTTCACGCCGTCACCGAAGACGAGAGTGGCGGTCACGCCACCGTCACGAAGCTGGGTCGAGAGCTTGGCAGCCTCGGCGTAGTAGCCACCGAAGAAGATGACCTCGGGGTTGGCGTCCTTCATCTTGCTGACAGCAGCAGAGAAGTCGGCGGCCTTGGGGTCGATGGTCTCGGTGGTCACGGTCGCGCTGGCCACAGCGGCCTTCACGTTGTCCGCGAGGCCCTTGCCGTACTCGGATGCGTCATCGATGATGCCGATCGAGGCGGGCTTCAGCACCTCTGCGACGTACTTCGCGATTGCGGGGCCCTGGACGCCGTCGTTCGCGAGCACGCGGAACCACACCTTCCAGCCGTTGTTCTGCAGCTCGGCGTTGGTGGCCGAACCGGTCACTGCGGCAATGCCGGCAGCGTCGTACAGCGGCAGTGCAGCCTTGGACTCACCGGAGAAGCCGGGTCCCATGATGCCGATGACCGACGCGTCGTCGATCGCGGCCTGGGCGACTGCGGGGGCCTTTGCGGGGTCACCCTGCGTGTCGAACTTCTTCAGCGAGACGCAGTTGTCTGCGTTCTCGGCGTTGTACTCCTCGAGTGCCAGCTCGACACCCTTGAGCATCGGCGCACCGAGGCCGGCGGCGTCGCCGGTCTCGGGGAACTGCAGACCGAGCGAGATCGCGCACTCGCCGCTGGCGGCGGGTGTGGTCTCCTCGGATGCGGAGTCGCTGCCACCGCAGGCAACGCCCACGAGCGACAGGCCGATGACCAGTGCCGAGGCACGGAACATCTTGGTCTTCTTCATCTGATTCTCTCCCTACGAGAAAATGACGGCCGACGGCCGCCGTGGTTGGATAAGGAACGAACCTACCGATTGGTCTGGACGAATCTCAAACGTCTGAGGCCATTTTCACGGTGTTCTCAACTATTCTCACAACCTCGGCATGGGTGTTGTAGAGCGGCGCGAAGCCGAATCGGATGAGATCCGGGGGCCGGAAGTCGGCGATGATCCCGGTCTCCCCCAGGCGACGGACCAGTTCCCGACCCCGCTCGAACCCAAGTGCCACATGGCTCCCGCGATGGTCGGGGTCCTCGGGCGAGCCCAGGGTGAAGCCCCGCGGGGCGAGTTCGTCGCGCCACAGATCGATGAACAAGGAGGTCAACGAGACGCTCTTGCGGCGGATCTGGTCGATGGTCACACCCTCGAAGGCGGAGAGGGCCGCCTCCAGTGATTTCATGCCGAGCACCGTGGGCGTGCCGGTGAGGAAGCGCTCGATGCCGGGAGCGGGCCGGAACCCGGTCTCGAACGCGAAGGGCTCTGCGTGCGCCCACCACCCCGCCAGCGGCTGGTTCGCCCCGGCCAGCACCCGCGGGGCTGCGTACACGAACGCGGGTGCCCCCGGCCCCCCGTTCAGGTACTTGTACCCGCAGCCCACCGCGAAGTCGGCGTCGAGCCCGGCGAGGTCGACCGGCACCGCACCGGCGGAGTGCGCGAGGTCCCACACCACCACGGCGCCCGCCGCGTGGGCAGCGGCGGTGATCTCGTCGGCATGGAGGATGTGCGCGCTGCGGTAGTCCACATGGGTGGCGGTGACAACAGCGGTGCGCTCTGACACAGCCGAGGGGATCCTGCTCGCACGCACCGGAACGAGGGTGAGGCCGAGCTGGTCGCACACCGACTGAGCGATGTAGACGTCGGTCGGGAAGTTGTTCTCGTCCACCACGATCTCGGTGCGGCCGGGACGGAGACCGGCGGCCGCCATCAGCACCTTGTGCAGGTTGATCGACGTGTTGTCGGCACAGATCACCGTGCCGGGAGCAGCCCCGATGAGCGGCGCGATGAGGTCACCCACGCGTGCGGGCATCGCCCGCCAGTCCTCGTCCCACGAACGGATCAGACGCTCACGCCACTCGTGCTCCACGGTGTGGTTCACCGCCGCACGCGAGGCGTACGTGAGCGGGCCGAGCGAGTTGCCGTCGAAGTAGAGGACACCGTCAGGAATGTCGAACCGGGCGCGCGCGAACGCGATCTCGTCGCCTGCGTCGAGACGGTCCGCGAGTGCGCGTGCTTCGTCGAGTCTCATGGGTTTCCTCCGTCAGCCGAGCAGGCGGCCCAGCACATGGTCGCCCACCACCGTTCCCCGCCGCAAGACGTCGTACGGGAGGTCGAAATGGTCGCGGTCCTCCACGAGTTCGTGCACAGTGTCCACGCCTGTGTCCCGGAGACGGTCCGCGAACTCCGCGGACTGCCTGACGAACTCCGGCGGGTCGTGGCGGCCCACGGCCACCACGGCGTGGCGTGCGAAACCGTCGATTCCCAGCAGTTGTGGGCTGAGGGCGGCGGCCCGCGCCTCGTCCAGACCGAGCGGGTCGTTCGTGGGCGTGCGCACGAGGGGCCGCAGGTCGTAGATGCCGCTCAGGAGCACCGCGCAGTCCACGCGCCCCGCGAGCTGCGCGGACATCGCGCACATCGCCACGAGATGGGCCCCGGCGCTGCAGCCCGCGAGCACCACCCGTGGTGCGCCGGCACCGTCGAGCACGCGCGACACGTCGGCGATGCACTCACGGACGATCTCCTCCACGGACGCGGCCGGCGCGAGCGTGTAGTCGACGGCGTGGAGTGACACGCCGTGGATTGCGGCGTCACGCGCGTTGAACAACGACTCGGCCGCGGACAGTCGCTGCCAGTAGCCGCCATGGATGTAGACGAGCAGGGGCTGCCCCTGCCGCACCGTCGTCGTGCCGACCCACGGTGCGCTCAGTTCGGCATACTCCCGCACGTACTCCTCGAGCGGTCGCTTCGAGAACCGCGATGGTGAGTACTGCAGGTCCACCTCGGCGGCATCCGCCGTGCGCCAGTCGAACGTCATCAGGCGGGAATCGGCACTTCGCCGGCGACCGTGGTGCGGTGCAGCTCGCGCCGGAACCCCGCGTAGTCGTTCAGTGCGTAGTGCTGGGTACTGCGGTTGTCCCAGATCACGAGGTCACCCGGCGACCAGTGGTGGCGGTAGCCGAACCGTGCATCGGTCGTGTGCAGGTGCAGCCACTCGAGGAGGCTCTTCTTCCCGGCGTCGGAGGGGCCGACGATGTCACGCACATAGGCACGGTTGTAGAACAGCACCATCTTCCCCGTCTCCGGGTGCACGCGCACCAACGGGTGGAGCGTGACGTCATGTGCCGATTCGTCGCACACGATGTTCATGCCGCTGAGGCCCGAGTGCACCGCCTGCATGCGCGGTGAGTACGCGTCGCGGGCGGTGTGGACACCGCGGTACGCGAGGAACTCCTCCTTCTGTGCCGGGCTGAGTGCGTCGTACGCGGCCGTCATGGACGAGAAGCAGGTGTCGCCGCCCCACGGCGGGATGTCGACCGCGAAGAGGACGGTGAACGACGGGGGGTTCGGCTGGAAACTGAAGTCGCTGTGCCACGCGCCGCCGAAGTTGAACGCCTTGCC
This sequence comes from Acidimicrobiales bacterium, assembly GCA_046093205.1. Classification (GTDB taxonomy): domain Bacteria; phylum Actinomycetota; class Acidimicrobiia; order Acidimicrobiales; family Ilumatobacteraceae; genus UBA2093. The sequence goes on along the minus strand of JBJTFB010000043.1, from coordinate 2,572 downwards.
GTCGCGGGCCTCCTTCAGCACCTTGATCACCTCGGGGTGCTCGGCGCTCGGCTCGATGAACGGTGACTCTGCGGCAGGCCCGAGCCGGTGCGAGAACTCCACCTGCTCGTGTGCGGTGAGTGACTGCCCGGTGACCACCAGCACCTCGTGCTCGCATGCCAGGGCACGAAGTTCCGCCAGCCCGGCATCATCCAGGCGGCGCACGTCGACTCCGTCGACCCGCGCACCCATCACCCCGGTGAGCCTCGTTGCCTCCATCGGCCACACCCTATGGCATCATCGATGAATGGCTTCGAGGGACGGTGACGGCTGGGTCTTCTGCCTGAAGTGCCAGGCCAGGCACTGGGGCCTGAACGGGGCGGCCGGCCTCCTGCTGGTGCGCACCGACCTCGAGGAACCGCTCGTTCTTCTGCAGCTGCGCGCGTCGTGGGTCCACGGCGGGGGCACCTGGGCACTGCCGGGCGGTGCGCTCGACTCCCACGAGGACCCTTTCACCGCAGCCGCACGCGAGGCATGGGAGGAGACCGGTATCCACCCGAGCCATCTCGAGTTCAAGGACATCTACTCCGACGACCACGGCAACTGGCGCTACGACACCGTGATCGCCCACACGTCGGTCGACCCCGGAGCACACGAGGCGAACCCGGAGTCGGACGACCTGCGCTGGGTGCGCGTCGACGACGTCGCCCATTTCGACCTCCATCCCGGCCTCCGTGGCTCCTGGCCCGACCTCGTGGGCCGCGTGAAGCAGAGCCTCCTCTAGCCCCGATGCGCCGCCGTACCGTCTTCCTGCTTCAGTGCGCCACGGGCATCGGCTCCATGAGCTACGGCACGATGTTCACGATCATCGACGACCTGCGCGACCGCTACGGCGTGAGCGAGTCGCGCCTCGGGATGGTGCTCGGCGTGGGGTTCCTCGCCGGGTTCGTGTCGAACGTGTTCCTCGCCCCGTTCGCCGACCGCGGCCATGCCAAGCGGATGATCATGATCGGCATCGCCGTCCAGCTGGTGGGCAACACGATGTTCGCGTTCTCGCAGTCCTTCGGCCCGCTGTTCCTCTCCCGCGCGGTGATGGGCATCGGTGGCGGGATGATCTACCCCGCGGTGCGACGCATCATCATCCTCGCCGACCCCCCGAACATGGGCCGCAACCTCGGCCGGATGCTCAGCTTCGACGTCGGCGGTTTCACGCTCGGCCCGGTGCTGTCGGCCGTCACCGTCGGCGCGTTCGGTCTCGCCTCGCCGTTCCTCATCATCAGCGTGCTGATGGCCGCCGTGGGCGCGGGACTCCTGAACCTCCACGTGACGGAGTCGGAGCGCGACAACTCCCCGCGCCAGCGGCTCGCCTTCGACCTCTTCCGCATCCGGCCGTTCACGGGTGCGATCGTCATCGGCAGCGCCCTCTTCGTGATGATCGGCACGTTCGACGCCCTGTGGTCGTTGATGATGGAGGACATGGACGCCGCGGAGTGGGTGGCGAACGTCGGCATCTCGCTGTTCGCACTGCCGATGCTGTTCCTCGGGCCCGTCGGTGGTCGGCTCACCCAGCAGTTCGGACCGTTCCGGGCGAGCATCTCGGGCCTTCTGTGCGGTGCCGCGCTCATCGCGCTCTACGGAACGCTCCCCTCGCCGTACCCCATGGTGGCGATCGGCTTCCTGCACGGGATTGTCGACGGTCTCACCGTCACCGGCGGGTCATCTGCCATCGCGATGGTGGTGCCCCACGAACGGCTCGCCGCGGCACAGGGCATGCAGGGCGCAACCCAGACGGTGCTCGCGGGCATCGCATCGGTGGCCGCCGGTGCGTCGTACGGCGCGTTCGGCCGCACGCCCACCTTCCTCGCATGCGCCGTGATGATGGTGCTGTTCATCGCGACCGGCGCGTGGCTGGCACGCGGTCACCTCGGCATCAAGGGTTCCGATGCCTTCGGCCCCGTCAGCGAGCCGGCGAGCGGTTCGCCTGCCTGACCCTCCTCAGCGGGCGGCCTGGATGGCCGACCACACGCGCTGGGCGGTGCACGGCATGTCGATGTGGCGCACCCCGAGGTGCGACACCGCGTTCACCACGGCGTTGTGCACCGCCGGCGTGGCGCCGATCGTGCCCGCCTCACCGATGCCCTTTGCGCCGAGCGGGTTGCGCGGCGTCGGTGTCTCCATCACCACGCGCTCGAAGGTGGGAAGTTCCGCGGCGCTGATGAACCCGTAGTCGGCGAGGTTCGCCGTGTTCGGGTTTCCGTCGGCGTCATACAGCACCTCCTCGAGGAGCGCCTGGGCGATGCCCTGGGCGATCCCCCCGTGCACCTGGCCGTCGACGATCAACGGGTTGATGATGGTGCCCGCATCGTCGCAGGCAACGTGCCGCAGCACGGCGACCGACCCAGTCTCGGTGTCGACCTCCACCACCGACACGTGCGAACCGAACGGGAACGTGGCGCCCTCGGGCTTGAAGTCGGCCGTCGCCGACAGATGCACACCTCCCTGCACCGCGAGCTCTGCCCACGTGCGCGACGGCTGCGGCGAGCCCTGCACGTGGAACGCCCCGCGAGCGGTGTCGAGAATGATGTCCTCGGGT